>NZ_CAWUDI010000017.1:0-150753 GCF_963920925.1 Calothrix sp. CCY 0018
GCGGTAGTTCAATTCCCTCCTCCAACGAGTTATTTTTCCGCTATTCTATCTTGATCGACTATATTTTTAGCATACTAAGAAGTGAAGAGCCATTGTTAATGTATAACATGAAAATCAACGAAACCACCGCATCAAAATTAGTAGAATTAGTTTTAAACTGTGTCGAATGCGAATATCCCCACAGTAATATCTACTGGCTGAATAGCGATGAAGATGTCAAACCACCGCGTGAATTAACTCCCGCTTTTTACGGCTGTTTGGATTGGCATTCATCGGTACACGGGCATTGGTTACTTACTCGTTTAGCTCGTTGTTTTCCTGGAGCGTCTTTTAGTTTATTAGCCAAAGAGGCTTTAAATAAAAGTTTAACTCCTGAAAATATTGAAGGAGAAGTATCTTATTTCAAACGTCATCCCCGCTTTGAAATTCCTTATGGTGTGGCTTGGTTATTACAACTTGCTGCGGAATTGCACGAATGGGATGATGATTGTGCTAAACAATGGCGAACAATATTGCAACCATTGGAAATCCAGATAGCAGACAACTTACAGCGGTGGTTGGATAAATTAACGATTTGCGATCGCACTGGGATGCACAAACAAACTGCTTTTGGATTGAGTTTAATTTTAGATTGGGCAATTACTACGAAAAATACTGATTTTATTAATTTAATTGAAACTAAAGCAAAACAATTTTATCTAGATAATAAAAACTATTCTTTACGATTTGAGCCACTAGGATATGATTTTCTTTCACCTTCTCTTGCTCAAGCGGATTTAATGCGACGAATACTGACAAAAAATGATTTTTCTGACTGGTTAACTGAATTTCTTCCAGATATATCCGTTGATAATACAAATTGGTTAAAACCCGTTCAAGTTGATGATTCAGAAGACTATATGCAAGCTCATTTCTATGGACTAAATTTGAGTAGAGCTTGGATGTTAGAGGGAATAATTTCTGGATTACCAAATCAAGATAAGCGAATAAATACACTGCAAAATACTGCTACTATTCATCGTCAAATTGGGTTAGCAAACGCCGTTAGCGAACATTACGCTGCTAGCCATTGGTTGGGAACTTTTGCTGTTTATTTAACAACTTCCCGTGGTTTAAATATTTAATTCCCTATTAATTGTAAAATCATCATGCAGCAAAATTTCAGAATATCAAAATTTAAAAAGCCTTTATGACTCGCTTCCCTTACGATCAATTTGCCAAAGACTATCTTAAAGAATTATTACAACCTTTAGGAGAAGTCGAAACCAGCCGCAAAGTACCAGCCGAAATTACAGAAATTGACGTTTATTTCGTTCCCTCATCCCAGCCCACCGTAGATAAAATAGAATTAGGATTATTAGGGAGACTTGCCGATAAAATAGCACTATTTGAACCTTATAGAAACGCAGTTAAGATTCCAGAAATCCGTAGCTGCATGAAGAAAGTGTTCTATGTAATATCCGAAGTAGAGCGCGAAAACAAAAGAGACAATATTCCAACAGTGGAAGACGAGCTTCCCAAAGTATGGATATTAACACCTACTGCATCTACAGCAATCTTGAATAGTTTCAACGCTATTCCAGACGAAGAAAATTGGGGTAAAGGAGTATATTTTCTCGGTGAATCTGCCAAAATTGCTATTGTCGTCATCCATCAACTACCGCGCATCCCAGAAACATTGTGGTTGCGACTTTTAGGAAAAGGAAACGTGCAAAAGCAAGCTATAAATGAATTACAAGCATTACCCCCAGATAATCCATCGCGAGCCAAAGCAATTGATGCAGTATTAAGCTTGAGAAGCATCTTAGAAATCACCCAAAATCAAAACCAAGATATTAATGAAGAGGATAGAGAATTAGTCATGGCATTATCACCAATTTACTTACAACAATTAGAAGATGCAAAGCAAGAAGGAGTTCAGCAAGGAGTTACAACAGAGCGACGTACAGTAATTGAAAATCTACTGCAAATTCGTTTTGGTTCTGATGAAGAATTAAGTACAATTATCGAACCAATTTCAAGACTATCACCCCAGGAATTTACTCCTTTACTGCTACAGCTATCTCGCGAGGAATTATTAAATCGGTTTCGCCAACAATAAACACAATAAAAAAACAAATTAATGCCCGTTTTACAAATCGGTGAAACCAGTATTGATTATACAATCCGTTACAGCAAACGCAGTAAGAGACAGCGGATTATTGTTAGTTTTAAAGGGGTAGAAGTTGTAGCACCAATTAATACCCCTGAAGAACTAATTACTAATTTTGTAGATAGTAAAAAATGCTGGCTATTCAAAACTGTTACGGAAACAATTATCAAATATCCGCCAAAACTACCCCAACGCTATATAAATGGTGCAGAAATTATGTATCGGGGTAGTTATTTTATTTTGAAAATAGAACCAGCAGATGTAGAAAAAGTGATTATAAAATATGAAAATTGCTTTGATATCCAAGTACCACAATATTTAAGTGGAAATGAACAAGAAGCAGCAATAAAACAAGCATTAATTGATTGGAAGCGCGAGCAAGTTTATTTTGAGATTCAACAATTTGCTCAAATTTACGTTAAAAAACTCAACATTCAACCCAAATCTATCAAATTATCCCAACAAAAACGAGCTTGGGGAACTTGTTCGTCAAAAGGAAGTATTCGGATAAATTGGCGTTTAGCTGACGCATCTTTATCAGTATTAGAATACGTTATTGCTCACGAACTTACTCACCTATTGCACCACAATCATAGTAAAGACTTTTGGCAAGCTCTTGGTGATATAATGCCAGATTATAAACAGCGTAAAGCCGATTTGAAAGCATGGGAACTTGAATTACCGCTTTTATAAAAACTCCGCGTTACTCTGCGTATGCCTCCGCGCTCCTCTGCGTTTAAAAAAATATAATCCATACTCGTAGTATCGCCAATATGTCCGCTAGTCGGAACTCTTCTATCCGTCGGCTTAAGTCCATATAATCCGCAAAAGTGAGCCGGGTGACGAATCGAACCACCATTATCAGAACCCAATTCAAAAGCCGAAAAACCGGCTAAAACTGCTGCCGTTTCAGCAAGGTATAGAGGGTTACGATTTGACTGAAAATCAACTGATTGATGCAATGCGAATGGTTAACGCTGCGATTTACGGTTTTATTAGCGTCGAGCAAGCGGGAATGATGACTTTTGAGCGATCGACTGATGAAAGTTATGAAATTATGCTTGATGCTTTGATTGTGGCGATCGGGTATATTCGAGGTGGGGGATAGGGAATTTTATATCTTAATTATTTTGGCTGGATTCATATCCGCAGCGAATAGCAAAAGTCCATGATTTACCATCATTAGCTCAGACAATGGTAGATGCAGCAAATCTTAAAGAAAGTGTAGAAGAAATGCAAGAATTAATTGAACAAGATGAACGAGAAGGTTTGTATTAAGTGACAAGTAAGTGGTTCAAATTAAATCTAAAACCTCACCCTCAATCCCTCTCCTTACTAAGGAGAGGGAAGCCGGAGGCAGGGTGAGGTTCTCTTTCTTATATTTAATTACGCCTGACTACTTATTAGCCCTTTCACAGGTTAACTAAACTCATCAACTACAATTAAATTAAGTACAACATTCCCCACAACATTATTTTAGAGTTATAAAATGCAACAAATAACAGTCCAAGAAATCCAACAAAATCCTTCAAAGTATCTAAACCAAGTTGAAGCTGGTGAAAGTTTTATTATTGTCCAAGAAGACAAGCCTATTGCCGAACTGAAACCAATTACAACAAACAAAAAACCATCACGACCATTTGGTTTATGTAAAGGGGAATTTACTGTACCTGATGATTTTGATGCACCTTTACCAGATGATATTTTAAATATATTTTATACCAATCCAAAATCCAAAATCTAAAATCTAAAATCCAATGCCCCATGCCCAATTCCCAATTACCAATTAATTATTCATGTTTAACAACTCGTCATTCGATTTCATGGCGATTATTTACGCCATTCTCAGCATTGACACCATTTTGCGTTTATTCAATAATTGGGGTTCTTTCTGGGATGATAAAGTAACTGCCAAAGATAGATTTTTGTTAGAAAGAGTTGCGGTATTTATTCTAATTCCTTTAGGAGTATTTTTTCACGAAGTCGGACACGCTTTAGCTACTTTACAGGTAGGTGGTGAAGTTCGAGAATTTCAATGGCGAGTTGCTTGGGGTTATGTTATCGCTGTGGGAAATTTTCTTCCTGTAGAATCTTGGTGGATTGCGTTTAGCGGTAATTTAGTTTCAATTGCTCTGGGTTTTTTGGCAATTTTAGCGGTACCTTTAGTTAAAAAAGCAGTTTTAAAACATTTATTTTATACCTTTTCTCAAGCAGAATTAGTTTACTCGCTGGTGGCTTATCCGCTGTTTTCATTCACTGCCTTTCGAGGAGATTGGGTAAAAATATACGATTTTTCGGTAAAACCCTACGCTCAAATAACTCTGGGAATACATCTATTCCTTGTTTTTACTCTGTGGTTAAATTATAAAACTCAGTGGTTGGCAAAGTTGTTGAAAATACCCAGTTTAGATAAAAATAGTATTGACGAAAGTATTAACGAACAAATCATTACTCAAACCGAACGTTTAATTATTCGCGAGTTTCAAGTTTTAGATATTGAAGCATTAGCGCAAATTATGGCAAAGCCGGAAGTAATGCAATTTTCACTTGATGGTGTATTATCAACAAAACAAACAGCGGTGAAAATTCAAAGCTTTCTTGATTCTTATCAAAAATATGGTTATGGAAAATGGGCGGTAATTCATCGTCAAAGCGGACGTTTGATTGGTTATTGCGGGATTGCGGTTGAAGAAATCGAAGGTAAGTTTGAAAATGAATTGGGTTATAGAATTGATTCGGAGTTTTGGGGACAAGGTTTAGCAACGGAAGCAGCTAATGCTTGTTTGGAATATGCTTTTACTAAGTTTAATTTTGATTATGTTTTGGGAATTGTAGAACCAGAAAATCAAGCTTCAATTAGGGTTTTAGAAAAAGTTGGGATGGAATTTGTTAAGGAATCTACGTGGTGTGGGAAGGTTGTTTGTATTTATCAGGTGATGCGGGAATAAGTTAAAAATCGTTTAATTTGTATAAGTAGGTTGGCACCAATAAATATAACTATGTAACGAAATGTAAAAAAGATTGAAACCCTTGCGATGAACCGCAGCTCCGCTGAATGCAACCGAATGCCTCGTCGCAATGACAAAATATAATCACGTTTATTTACACCCACCTACTTATAGGGGTTCTGAGTTGAGTTCAATTCATCTGATATCTTGCACCAATGTCGTTAAGCCTTCACAACCGCCTAGAAATCAAAATCATCGGCTAATATACAAAGTACGTTAAAACGTACTAAAAGCCTTGCTCAGTCTTATGAAGGAAGACTTCGTATATTAGCCTGAGAATTTATTCTAAGGCGGTTGTTGAGAATGGTGCAAGATGTCAGATTCATCTAAGAGTACTCCACAAAATAACTGATCTAAAATCCGTCATTGCGAGCGAAGCGAAGCAATCCCAGTATCATGCGATTGCTAACGTCGTTCCTCCATTCCCTAAGAGGGAACACTCCGTGAACGCAATGACAAGGCTTTGAGCGATTTGGTCAATAGTTAAAAACCTATTCCCAGGTAGGATTTCAGGACTTCTCTGTACACGATAGCCTTGCCAAAAAGAGGGTGAGGTAAAAGTTTATTAAAAAGCAGCAAAATTAGATGAGCCGAACAACTCTTCGACTTTGCAGCCTACCAAGCTATCCGACTCGGTTTTATATTCGGAGATTGTTAACAATCTCACTGGAGCAGGTCTGGACTCTTATAAAGGTACGCTCGATGAATTCCCATTCACCAACTCTGACACATAAGAGTGCTGGAGGAAGCAACGACAACCCGAAACCCGATGTTGTTGTTGGTGTTATCGCGCTCGTTCCTATTGCGATACGCACTACGGCAGTTCCTCGGATTGTTGTTCCACGAACCGCCACGCAGCATTCGGAATTGCCAACCCCACTATCCAATTTAACACGATAGTTGCAATCTATAATCTATAATTTTGTGTAACTACTTATTTCTATATACCACTTGATTAAATCGTGGTTTTTCTCTATTATAAATAAGTTAGGTCATCGAGCTCCTCAAAAAAAATTCGCTCTTCGCGCGAAACAAAAAGAGAAAAGTAAAGAAGTGTAAAGGCCAAAAGGGTTAAAGTGCAAAGGGCTAAGAAGTCCTGGAGGACGCAACCACAACCCGAAACCCGATGACGTTGACGGAGTCACCGTGCCCGTACCTATAGCGATACGCACTACGGCAGCACCTCGGACTGCAGTTCCACGAACTGCCACGCAGCAGTCGATAGCAATTATCATTCTCAGCTTTTATACAACTATCTCCATTAAATGGCGCACCGTTATAATTTTCATGCCAAAAATCCTGGCACCACTCCAATACGTTCCCATGCATATCATATAAGCCAAAGGCATTAGCAGGGAAGCTATCAACATCTGTGGTTTGTCTTCTAAATTCGCCTTTGGATGCAGAACCATAAGTATAATTCCCATCATAGTTCGCTAGATCAGTGGTGATAGTTTCACCAAAGTAAAATGGGGTAGTCGTTCCAACCCGACAAGCATATTCCCATTCAGCTTCGCTAGGTAAGCGATAGGTTTTTCCAGTCCTTTGAGATATTCTAGCACAAAATTCGACTGCATTATCCCAACTTACACATTCAACAGGTTTATTTATCCCTTTGAAGTGAGAAGGATTTTCACCCATGATTGTTTGATACTGTAGTTGGGTAACTGGAAATTTACCCATAAAAAAGAGTGGAATTGTGACAATGTGCTGTGGTCCTTCCCGATCAAAACGTTCTAGTTCATCCTTTGGGGAACCCATAAGGAAGCTACCACCAGGAATTTTCACCATTTCTAAGAATACACCGTTACCTAAATCTTCCTTAAAAGACTCGGCTCGTCCGCGACTAGGGTTGATTTCACAATTGCTTCGGAAAATTCCAGATTTGACGATTAGGCTAGCTGTTTCAAATTCAAATGGCTGAGTTTGAATAGTAGGATTGCGATGGGGAGGATTCGGTGGGGAAAAGGGTAAGTTTTCCGAGGTATTTGATGAAAATTCTTCAGCTATAGCTTTTAAATATTCATTTCCAGGAGTTTTACTAATTGCAGCACAAACTAAGCCTTTAAGCCATCCCTGAGCTTCTGCCGTACAGATTAAATTATATACAATTTCTTCTAAATTACTACCCCCTACAATTACATCCAAGTTGTGTCCTAATTCATCATCAACCATCATCCTTAATTGAGTGATGTTTGGATAAGCACTAATAATAGCTTTTCGTAGTTTTTGTTTACGCTTATCAGTTTGTTGATTTATATCACCATTACCATACATAAATTTATCTTAATAATTACTTTTAGCAGTATTAATCAAAGCTACTGTAAAATAATAAACTATTATTATTCCTTTTTCTTCAAAACTGGTATAGAACCTTGTGAAGGATTTTCCATTTGAATCGCTACCATACCTTCATCAAAAGCTCGTTGAAACACATCTTGGTTATTTGAAATGTAACCCAGCCCATCATAAAATCCCTCAGAAAATGCAATTGCTGGATTGTCTAGAATTGAGTTATTCATACCAATTACATAATTAATATATTGACTAATTGTCTGGGCAGATTTTTCTGAATGACAAGCATTAAGCAGCACGCATTTAACATAATCAGCGTGTAACTTAAACAAAGATGCTAAAGCGGATGGTGAAACTGACTTATTATTTCCGCCATCATCTTCTAAAATCAAACTACCATCTTTCTCACCATGACCGCAGAAATGAACGATTTGCGGTTGTTCTTCAGCAATTGCTGTACGAATAACTTGAGGAAGTACAGCAGTTCTAATCTTTACTTCAAATATATCTCGATTCCTGGCTCTTTCTATAGCGGATTGAATTTTCCGAATTTCTTTACCTAAAAGCAATCCGTGGGGTATTGCTTCCAAAATCAATATTGTTTGTTGCTGAGTGCTTTGTCCCAATTCTTCAGCTACAGCTTTTAAATATGAATTCCCAGGATTTGATTCAATTGCACCACTAACTAAATCTTGAAGCCATCCCTCAGCTTCTGCCGTAATGATTAAATTAAAGACAACTTCTTGTAGGTTACTACCCCCTGCAATTGCATCCAAGTTGTGATTTAATTCATCATGAACCATGATCTTTAATTTACGGATGCTTGGATAAGCACTGAGAAGACCTTGGCGTAGTTTTTTACGCTGTTCGCCACTTAGCTTTGTCATTTTTTTTTATTAAGCAAACTAAATCTATAATTATAGAAATAACATATTGACAAAGGTTAAATTTTCTGACTTAAGCAATAAATTGCCAATATTCTAATAGACATCTCCGGAAATGAAAAAAACCTCTCTCCAAACCTCTCTCCTGCAAGGAGAGAGGCTTTAAAACCCCACTTCCCTGCTCCGGGAAGGGGGGTAGGGGGGCTCGCGGTTTGCGTGTAATTTTAAACCATAGAAATGTTTTCCGGAGATGTCTAATGTATTTATAGGTTCAGGTTCGCTCTACTTATGCAGTTGGGGTTTAATCTTAATTATGTGTTGAGAATTGTAGAATCAGATAATCAAGCTTCAATTATAATCTTAGAACAAATTGGGATGGAATTTATACAATAGTCTAGATAGTCTACATGGTGTGGGAAAATTGTTTATATAGCGGTTTTCAGTTCAATCCAATACACTCGAAACCTGACCCCACCCATCCTACGGACACCCCTCTCCTTAACAAGGAGAGGGGATGGGGGTGAGGTTAAGCCCGTATTGCATCCAAATAAAAACCGCTGTATATAAGAGAATGTTTTAAAAGTATCGTTTTTAGCCTAATTATCGGTTTATCCCCCCTTCCCCCCTTATAAAAGGGGGGTAACGGCTCCCCCTTTTTAAGGGGGATAATGGGGGATCTAAAAATTTGTGGTTGTATTTATGACTTTTCAAACATCCTCTAAGATTGCCAACAATCCACCTCAATAAATCAATTTTATTTTTTTAGTAAGTAATAAATTTAACCATTTAAGCCGAAAAATAGTAATTTAACTGAGAAAATCCTGGGGTTATATAAATCATAATTGTAAAAATTGCTGCAAATACCAATTACCAATTACCAATTACCAATTACCTCTCTCAATCCTTAAGAATCCGCTGTTCAAATTCCTTCGCTCTTTTGCGATTGGGAATTCCAGTCATCAACCTTTCAACAAGTTGCTTTGGAGTTAAATCTGGATTTTCTTCTAAAGTATCTCTAATTACGACGCTAGCAAAAGGCCCCACAAAACTGCTAAATTCTCTACGACAATAATCTAGAAAATCTGGGTGACTAATTGCGGGGGTGGTTGTCAAACTTGAAACGGATTGAGTTAGCTTTGATGGTTGTTCTGTTTTATATTGTTTCAAAAGTTTGATGTTACTTCTAAAACTTTCTGCTCTTTGGGCATCTGGAATTTTTTGAGCTAAAACTTCTACAAAATCTTTGGACACAATATCGGGGTTTTCTGCCAAAGTTTGTTCCATCACCATGCTAGCTAAAGGCCCCACAAAACTAGTAAGCTGTTGCTTACAATAATCTACAAATTGTGGGTTTTGAGAAACTGGTATTTGTCCGAGTAATTCAAAATTATTCGTATTCTCCGCATTCTGCTGCTCGTTTTGCTGGGTTCTTCTCGGTAAAATATTTGAAATAATGCCACCTAATGACATTTTTGGCTTTAAGTTATTATTAGTAACCGTCTGATTAATATTAGTATTAACGCTTCGATTATTCTGAAGTTCTGTTATTACTTCCGTTGCCGATTGATAGCGTTCGCTGGGTGCTGATGCCAACATTTTATTAAGAATGCCAGCTAAAGATTTACTAACATTTACATAAGATTGCCAATCCCAGTTTAAAGAATTATCTATTAATGAATGCGGCATTTTCCCAGTCAAAAGAATCAGCGCACTCACAGCAAGCGCGTACATATCGCTTGAAGGATAACAATGTCCTAAACGCAATTGTTCCGGTGGAGAATAACCCATTTTTCCTACTACCGAAGCTTGTCTAAAGGATTGCGAGGAATTATTTAAAAATAGCTGGGTAAACTTCTCTTTCACCACTCCAAAATCAATCAATACGGGTTTTGATCGATCCTTGGGAAGCATGACATTTTCTAACGAAATATCGCGGTGAATAATATTGCAACCGTGAATATATTCTAAAACTGGCAGCATATCCAAAAGCCATTCTCTGACTTCCGCTTCCGAAAATGGCTTACCAGTTTGAGAAAGGCGATCGCATAATATTTCCAGATAAGTTTTGCCGTCAATATACTCTTGAACAATAAATAGTTTTTCCTCGTGAGTTAATAAAGCCAAAAACTGAGGAATTTGTTGATGTTTAATTTGATATAGAACTTTTGCTTCTCGTTCAAACAGTTCTTTTGATTTAGTAATAACGCCCTCGTTTTGGGTATCCGGTAAGAACTCCTTAAGCACGCAGGGTTCGTTAAAACGCTGATTATCCAAAGCTAAATAAGTTCTGCCAAACCCACCCCTTCCCAGAGTTTTCTGAATAAGATAACGATTATTAATAAGAGTTCCTGGATTAATTTCAGCGCTCATTTTCAAGTTATTATTTAGTGATAAATATGATTTCTAATTAAATAGGGTTAAACTCTAACGGTTTATGCATCAAATTGTACCTGAAATATTATAAATTAAGAAGGAATTGAGCAAAAGTCTTTGGTATAAATATGATACATTATTTCAAATTTAGTATCAAAATGATACATTATTTTTCCAAATAAACAGTAATTTTAGCTTTAAATTTATTGATGATTATTCTTGTCATGGGCGTTTCGGGTTCCGGTAAAACTAGCGTCGGTGAAAAACTGGCAGAATCGTTAAGTTATAAATTTGCCGATGCTGACGATTTCCACTCGCTAGAAAATATTGATAAAATGCACAACGGTATCGCCTTGGATGATGCGGATAGATTACCGTGGCTGCAAAAAATCCAGGATGCAATCAAAAAGTATCTAGAAGAGAATAAAAATTTAGTCTTAACCTGCTCGGCTTTGAAAGAAAGTTATCGTCAGATGCTTTTGATAGATGGTGAATCTGTAAAGCTAGTTTATCTCAAAGGTTCATTTGAATTGATTCACAACCGCTTAAAAGAACGGTTAAATCACTTTATGAGCGAAAAACTTCTCGAAAGTCAATTTGATATCCTTGAAGAACCATTGAATGCTATTACAGTAGATATTTCGCAGCCGCTTGAAGATATTGTACGAGAGATTTTAGAGAAATTGTGATGGGAATTTTTTGGTAAATATATGCTAACTAAATAGTGCAGTAACGCCGAATTATGCAACCTTTTTATTTACCCAAAATGCCGATGTTGGGTTACGACACAATAATCATAAATTTACTATTGCCTTTCAAATTGAATTTCGTGTCTAACCCAACCTACCTACTGCGAGGAGAGAGGTTTTGATTCTTACTCCCCTTCCCTTGCTCTTATGGGGTTGGGGGTTAGGTTTCCGAGATACCGGAAGTATAGAATAATCTCTCTCTACCTCTTAAATTTAATTCTTCTTCAATTTTCCTGCAAAAACTTTTCTACTTCCTCTGCTGTAGGCTGAGAAGCGATCGCACCGGGTTTTAATGTAGTCAAAGCTCCCGCAGCGCTAGCATAAGCAATAATTTTCTTCACTATTTCTGCATCCTTTAAATTTTGTACGCCATAATTCAACAGTTGGTGAACAAAACCAGCGACAAAACTATCTCCAGCACCAGTTGTATCAACTACAGGAACGGAAAAAGCTGGAAGTTTATCTTCGTTTTCACCGAGACAATAAGCACAACCTTTATCTCCATCGGTGACTAATACTCCTTCTAAAGTGTTGACTCGGTAAGTAATTGCCCCGGCATCATAAGTATCAAACAATAATTCAGCTTCTTCTTTAGCAAGTTTGAGAAAATCTACTTTTTTGATTAATTCGCGAATTTTGTCGGGAGCAGCATCGGGATTTTTCCAAAATACATCGCGCCAGTTGACATCGAGCAAAATCTTCACATTGTGTTGAGAAGCTAACTCTAAAGCTTGGTGAACTGCTGCACCAGTTTCGGGATAAGCTAATTCTAATGTTCCGATCGCTAAAATTTCGGCTGTTGCAAATAGTTTTTCTGGCAATTTGGCAGCTTTAAGACGAGTATCGGCAAATGTTGCGGTGTCATAATCTTTAAATCCAGAAAAAACGCGATCGCCATTTTGTTTCCGCGTTACTAATACTTGTCTCGTAGGTGCCTCGGGATGACGCTGCACCCCAGTTGTATCTACACCAACTTCTTCTAAAAGCTTGACTAATTCGTTTCCGGGTTCGTCTTCACCTACTGCGCCGATAAATCCTGATGACGTTCCCAACTTAACTAAAGCACAAGCAACATTGGCTGGTGCCCCTCCTGGGTAAGAAGTCCACGATTCAACTTCACCTAGCGATCGCCCTAATTGATCGGCAAGCACGTCATATAGTATTTCACCCAAACATAAAACACGGGGATTGCTCATTTCCTAACCACTTTTTAAATTTTTTAAGAGAAATTCTGTATAAAACCTACACTAATATTTAGTACTGCTAAAGCAATGCTTCATACAAATAAACAGCAAAATTGTTTGATAATTGTTTTGCTTAACTCTTGCATCCCAAGTTTCCCAACAGTAATAACTCTAATTTTTTTTTCTATATAAAGTTAAAATAAATACTAATATAAAATACTGTATAGCTATCTACTGAAATAATAAAGAAATTATAGACAATCGTATTGCACTAAACAGTTGAAACGCCTACCAGTAAAAGAATCTTCTACAATGGGAGCATGGCAATTGAGTACATTTACCACTTATCGGGAGGATGGAAATTATAATGGCTGGTGGCGAGTCTCAGACCCCTGTTAGTCTGTCAGACAGAGAACTGCAAATAATCGACTTAGTGGCCACTGGCTTAACTAACCAACAGATTGCAGTGAAACTGGAAATAAGTAAGCGTACTGTTGATAACCATATCAGCAACATTCTTACCAAGACACAAACCGAAAACCGAGTTGCTCTTGTCCGTTGGGCTTTGCACTGGGGTAAGGTTTGCCTAAACGATGTTAACTGCTGTTCTATCCCTCAACCGCAGGATTAAGCGGCAATGATGACAGTTATTTTTTGTTTGTTTTGATTGATTGCTGCCTTCCTTGTCTCCTCACGCTTCACTTTCGGTGCTTGACTCATCTCTAATACGCGCAATCGCAGGGTATTGATCTACGCGCATACAGTTAGCAGCAATCAATCCCCGTCCGACTAACAACGGACGGGTCAATTTTTACTTATATTTTTACTTATATTTTTACTTATATTTTTACTTATATTTTTACTTATATTTTTACTTATAAAAATTATTTTAAAAATCACAGGAATGGCCGCAACCGCAACCAAAAAGTAGGCATTCCCAACTCTAAGATCCCCCCCCTTAAAAAAGGGGGCTTTGCGTAAGTCCTAAATCAAAATAAAAAAAGAGAATGGGGAATGGGGAACGGGCAAGGGGTAATAGGTAATAAAAAATGGGAAACAGGAAATATAAATAAATAATTAAAATTCTAAATTCTGTCTTTATAATTACCTGGTAGATTCATAACCAAATTATTAAAACAAATAAAGATGACTAAAATAATTTATTGTCTGCTTTCAAAATTTTTAATATAGCGATAGCTTAAATAATTAGAATATTCCCCATTCCCCGTTCCCAGTTCCCTCTCCCCCCTTCTTTGAATTTAATCTAGTCTTAATAATCAATAAAAATTAGCAATAATTCCTTTTCCCAAAGGTAACATGAGAGTGGAATATATCTTACCTACCCAGGTGGGAGGAGCGATGAAGAATGGATACCTCAACTTTACAATACGGTAGTGACCTATCTTTTGACTTTTTGAATTTGGATTTGATATCACCCTCTCCCACCCAAGATACCGATTTACTAGAACGGTTATCTTTTGTTCCTGGGTTAAAAGAAATTTTAATGCTGCGTCAGGTTCACGCTTTAGAACACGCTACAGTATGGACTTTAAGCAAATCATACGGCTGTGCAACACAAAAATTAAGCGAGCGTGAGAATGTTGATATAGATAATCAGCTTTACAGTGGTTTATCTACAGAAGAAGGATTTTATCTTTATGGTGAAGCCAACATCAGCAACTTGCGACGCGCTGTAAACCTTGCTCTACAAAGGCTCACCAATGGAGATTGGAATTTAGCCGTACATCCTCGCTGCGGAACAAATGCATCAGTTGCTTTTGTTTTGACAGCCGGATTAGCTGTAGGAATGCATTTATTATTACCCCGAGGACCTATCGAACAACTAATCGGTTTAAGCCTAGCTACAACAACCGCAACCGAACTTGCTCCCGATCTAGGCACTTTCTTCCAGCGTCATATTACCACAGCAATTCCTTTTAACCTCGCAGTTGAAAATATCACCTTCAAGCACGATGCAATGGGACGCAAAGCTTATTTTGTAAAACTTAAATGGAAAGAAAGTCAGTGAGCAGTGAGCAGTTAGGAGTTATTAAGGTTAAAGGTTAAAATTCTCCTTGTCTCCTTGTCCCCTTGTCCCCTTGTCTCCCCATCTCCCCCTCCGGGTTGCGCCACTTGCCGCTCCTGTCGGGGAACCCGCCCAACGCAGTGGCTTACCATCTCCCCATCACTCCATCCCCCTAAAGTGGTATTCATGGCTACAAATAAATAACCATTTTCAAAATGCGTTTTAAGTCGCACGAAAGATGAAGCTGATTCATAAGAGCGTGAAACTAGGAGAGGAATTTGATTCAGAGGAAACTTTTTTTATGCCAGCGACATTAACAGATACTCAACGTAAGGCGATCGCCATGAAGCTAGCAGACATGAAAGTGCTGCAAAACCAGATGATTGCTAGCGAACAGAAATTAATCTCGGCTATCAGCGATGGAGAGATTACCAAGCGCTTACAAGATATGCATAAGGATGATCAAGAAAGCTTGGGAACTATCGAAGCAGCAATTAGCAAATTTGGTACTTCATCTGAACCCCAAGAAAAAGTTAAAAACTTCGCTCAAACCGTTGACAAAATGATGGGTGGTAGTGAATTAGACCTTTATGAAAAAGCTTTGCAGCATGAAGGAATGAAGCATCAGTTAGTAATGACTGGTTTGCTCGTACACAAGTGCGCTCAAACTGCTGGAGAAGATTGGGAAGAAGCGATCGATCCTATCAACAAAGTTAATTTCCAAAATCGTGCCCATCAAGAGCAGTTAAAAGCAATCATTTACGCTTTAGGAACTCGCGAATTAGTTGGTAAAGCACCCGATACAGGAATCTGGGCTTCTGTTGAAGATGGAATTGCTGCTGCGAAAGGTGCGTTTAGCGGTTTGGCTAGCTAAGATTTTTGTAAGTGCCTCCATTGATAATGAGAATTAATCCAGGATTGATACAAGTATTCTGTATTAATTTCTCGTCTTCAAAAGCATGAATGAATTAGAATTTAAATATGAAAGCAGAGAATTGATTTGTGTTCTCTGCTTTTTAGTTTTTTTAATGCTATAAAATAGACTCATTTTCATTGCCATATGCAAAATGAATATACCTTTCTTTAAATATCGCATAGCGCTACTAGCGAGCATGATAATTATCGTACCTTTAGGTTATATAGTCAGGTTTTCTCAAGGATTAAACCCAGCATGGCTACATGATGCTTTAGGAAGCGTTGCCTATGAGATATTTTGGGTATTATTATTTGCTTTCCTTTTACCTAAAGTTTCGCCGTTGCATATAGCAATAGGGGTTTGCATAGCCACTTGTGCGATAGAATTTCTGCAACTATGGAAACCGCCATTTTTACAAGCAGCCCGTAAAACTTTACCCGGCAGACTTGTTTTAGGAAATACCTTTGTTTGGGCAGATTTTCCCGTCTATTTCGTTGGTAGTTTTTTCGGATGGCTATATTTACGCTTTCTAAGGTTAAAGGTTAAAGGTTAAAATACTTCTAACTCCTACTCCCTATTTACCTAACTATGCCCTAACGATCTTGCAAAACTTGCATCTTTGTAGTGAGATAGGCTTTATCTGTATCATTCTCTATTCTAATAGGGTATGAGATATTTTAAGGTTGATACCAATTAAAACATCAATGAGAAAACTTTATTTTTTACTTCCGGGGACAGATAAGAAATTTGCTTGTGGTGGTTTGTGGGCAGAATTAAAAACGCTGAATCTTGCTAAACAAATATGTGATGCTGAGGTAGTGACTTATCGTCAAAGGGAAAATGACAAGCTTTTCTTAGATGATGTATTACAACAGCAAAATTTACATGAAGTCATATTCGTAATTAGCTGGGGTTTTGATGTCGCAAAGCTCGCTCCTCGGCTCAAATCTCACAATGTTGTTTATCATGCTCATAGTGCTGGCTATGGCTTCAAACTTCCAGCCAGTATTCCAATTATTACCGTTAGTCGCAATACTTTAGGGTATTGGGGACAATTATCACCTCACAGTTTAATATATTATTTACCCAATCAAATTAGCGATGAATTCAATAATCAAAATCTGGAACGAGATATTGATGTTTTAGTTTTAGCGCGGAAATCTTCTGAATATCTCATGCAGGATTTAGTTCCAGCATTGCAGCAAAAGTGTAAATTAGAGTTAGTTGATTATTATATTGAAGATATTGAAGGATTATTTAGTAGAGCTAAAATTTATATTTATGATTCCGCTGAATACTGGGCACAACAACGAGTAACAGAAGGCTTTGGTTTGCAACCGATGGAGGCTGCTGCTTGCGGTTGTCAAGTTTTTTCCAGCCTTAATGGTGGACTTTCCGATTATTTAGATCCAGGATTTAATTGTTATAAAATTGCAGCTTATTCTAAAGAATATGATATGCAGCGTATTCTGAAAGTGCTGCAAAACTGGTCGCCTTTAACTTTACCTGAAAGCTTTTTTGAAGAGTATCGCCGCGAAAATATTATTCCTCGTTTACAGGTTATTTTGAATGAATTAAACGAGTTTTTCGACCACAAACAAAATCATTCCTCAAATATTAAACCTTTAACAACAATGCGTCTAGCAAAATTATCTACACAAAGAATATTCAATAAGATAAAAAAGAAATTGCAGTAACACCTCACCCTGCCGACCGCTTCCCTCTCCTTAACAAGGAGAGGGATTGAGGGTGAGGTTATTTGATTTAATCCAATTACTTATTTTTCCTTCTCTTCAATCCCTCCCCAAACGAAATGTTAAATTAATTCTGCACGGATACTAGGGAGTAAATTTAATGAGTCGTAGGTTGTTAGTAACGGGTGGTGCGGGGTTTATTGGTTCTAATTTTGTCCATCATTGGTGCGATAATTACCCGGATGACAGGGTAGTAGTATTAGATGCGCTTACTTATGCAGGGAATCGCGCTAATTTATCTTCTTTGGAAACAAAAAATAATTTTCGATTTATCAAAGGAGATATTTGCGATGCTTCTTTAATCAAGGAAATTCTAGAATCAGAAAAAATAGATATTATTGCTCATTTTGCTGCGGAATCTCACGTCGATCGCTCGATTCTTGGCCCCGGTGCTTTCGTGCAAACCAACGTTGTCGGAACCTACACGCTTTTAGAAGCTTTTCGTCAATACTGGTTAGCTCAAAATAAACCCGAAGATTATCGTTTTCTGCACGTTTCTACCGACGAAGTTTATGGTAGTTTAAGTCCAAAAGACCCACCTTTCACTGAAACTACAGCTTATGCTCCTAACAGTCCATATTCAGCATCAAAAGCCGGAAGCGACCATTTAGTAAGAGCTTATTATCATACCTACGAACTACCAACAATAATTACCAACTGCTCCAATAATTATGGGCCATATCAGTTTCCAGAAAAGTTGATTCCCTTGATGTGTATTAACGCTTTATTGGGTAAACAATTACCAGTTTACGGCGATGGTAAAAACGTGCGAGATTGGCTTTATGTTGGCGACCATTGTAAAGCTTTAGATGTAGTAATTAACAATGGATTACCGGGAGAAATGTACAATATTGGTGGTAATAATGAAGTTGAAAATATCAACCTCGTGCATATGTTATGCCAGTTAATGGATAAATTCGCATCTGAGTTACCAATAGAACCTACAGAAAAATTAATTAGCTTCGTCAAAGATAGAGCCGGACATGACCGCAGATATGCAATTAACGCAACTAAAATAAAAACCGATTTAGGTTGGACACCTTCTGTAACGGTTGAAGAAGGTTTGCGTTTAACGGTGCAGTGGTATCTCAACAATAGCGATTGGTGGAAGCCTTTATTATCTCAACAATATCAAGATTACTATCTTAAAGTTTACGGTTAGTAGTTCGTAGTAGGGCTTCAGCCCCTCCGGATTCGGAGATATGATGCGCTAAAGCGCTACTACGAACTTTTAAGAATTCATTACACCGACGGGGCAAGAAACATTAGTACCACCTAATCCACAATAACCATTGGGATTTTTAGCAAGGTATTGCTGATGGTAATCTTCAGCATAGTAAAATTCAGGAGCATCAATAATTTCTGTCGTAATATCCCCATAACCAGCTTCCTTCAAAGCTTGTTGATAAGAATCTTTTGATGCTTCTGCTAACTTTTTCTGCTTTTGAGAATAAGTGTAAATACCCGAACGATATTGAGTGCCACTGTCATTACCTTGACGCATTCCTTGAGTAGGATTGTGGCTTTCCCAAAAAGTCTTTAAAAGCTGTTCGTAACTTACTTTTTTCGGATCGTAAACAACCAGCACAACTTCATTATGCCCAGTCATTCCGCTACATACTTCTTTATATGTAGGATTAGGAGTAGAACCAGCAGCATAACCTACAGCAGTAGTATAAACTCCATCCAACTGCCAAAACTTACGTTCGGCACCCCAAAAACATCCCATCCCAAATACAACCTTCTCCATACCTTCGGGAAAAGGAGGCTTGAGCGGATTGCCGTTAACATGATGTTTCTCAGGCACTGGCATCGATTCCTTCCTTCCCGGTAAAGCTTCTTGGGGAGTAGGCACAGTCATCTTTTTACCAAGTCCAAATAATCCCATCGCTTATAACTCTTATTTATGAAAAACGTCTTAACTTTCCTTCATATTGTAAATACATTGTGTCCAATCGTGCGAGTGTGGAAGGCACTACAAAGGTTAAAGGTTAGGAGTTAGGAGTTGGGAGTTAGGAGTTAGGAGTTAGGAGTTGGGAGTTATGAGTTGGGAGTTATGAGTTAGGAGTTTATATTTCTCCTTGTCCCCCCATCCCCATCCCCCTAACCGCGTCTAGCCCAAGCAGTGCTGCGCCAGATTGTGATAAATAAAGCAGCAGCAACCAGCGCTCCTAAATTCCACTTCACAGATTTTTTAAATAAGTTAAGCCGT
The DNA here is from genome assembly GCF_963920925.1 of Calothrix sp. CCY 0018. Taxonomy (NCBI): domain Bacteria; kingdom Bacillati; phylum Cyanobacteriota; class Cyanophyceae; order Nostocales; family Calotrichaceae; genus Calothrix; species Calothrix sp. CCY 0018. The sequence continues at coordinate 19,554 of NZ_CAWUDI010000017.1, forward strand.
TGATTTGAACGTGCGGTTTGCACTTGTGTTTTAAGTTCGCTTTCACCTTGATTAATAAATGTAGAAAGCTGTTGTTTTGCTTGTTGAAATTCTTCCGGACTTTTAATTTCAGGAGCGCTTCCACCGTTCAAACGAGCTAAAAGCTGCTGCATTTGAGCTTCTGTGACAGGGCCATCTAAACTTTTTTTAACTTGCTCAATTACTGATTGTTGTTGTTTTAAGCCAACTGTAATTTGCTCTTGCTGCTGCTTATGAATTCTAACTGTATTCAGAACTCCTAAAGGTACAGTTATAAAATATATAATTCCTAATAATAAAGTTAACCAGGATAGAACTTTGAGGATTATTTCTTCTTTATTGCCTCGTTCGTTTAATCCTGCTAAAAATACAAATGCAAAACCAATTAATGGTACTGCAACTCTTTCTACTAATGCACCAAAAGTTTGAAATTCCCAGTTCGGATTCATAAATCTGGCTGGAATAAACATTTCGATAACATCAAATAATGCCAGTATCAAAAGTCCATAACCTATCCAGCGTATAATTGGTAGAGAATCTATCATTCCAAAGACAAATCTTGAGAAATCATTGGTAGTTTGATTTAGATTTGCTATTTGAGCTAAGAGTGATTTATTTGAGCGATCGCTTTCAATTTGAGACATAAGTTGAATGTAATTTGTGTGGATACTTTTATTTGATGTATAGAAACGAACTTGAAAATATTTCTAGTTATTCAGGACTTATGTAACCGCAACGATAAATTAACTATTTCAGCCGTTTAGATCCCCCCAACCCCCCTTTTTAAGGGGGGCTTTGCGTTTTTATCCTATTATTATCAAGAAATAGTTTCAGCTTTAGCACATTTATTCTTGCAGGGTGTTGACTTTGATCGAATTTCCGCGTGCTTCGTTCATACAAGTTTTATGCCGGTAACAACCATAATCCTTCTCCCTCACCCCGCCCTGAAGGGCACCCCTCTCTCAAGCTTGGTAGAGGGGAGGGGGAGAGGGCTTTTAGTCGGAAATGCAGTTACTAAAATCACTCTTACCAAAACTAAGACGACAGCAGCAAAAATAAACGCTAATAGGGGAATACGAATTTGGTTCCAAGGATTCATTAATCGGAACTCCCATTACTTAAACTTTTTTCTTCCTGCTGTAACAACAACCAGTAAAAGCATCCGAAAATAAAAATACCAATCATTCCGTACAAATACGATGCTTGCCCTCCATGCCAATTTTCAAAAGCGGCTTTGTTTGATGCAGCAAATATTGCCAACATTGCCACACGAATCCCGTTAATTACAAATCCGATCATTATTGCCACAATCGGCACGAAAAATCTTTTGCTGCGATGTACGGGAAACATTACCAAAGCAAGCATGGAAACGCTGAGAATATAAATAATAGTGTCTATACCGGAGCATTCATGTGTCACTTCTACCCCACCGTTAGGTAAATTGATAAAAACTCCTTGACTAGCAACATCAAAGCCGAAATAGTGCAAAAGAAAGGCTGAAAACTGAGCAGTTAAGGGAGAAATATCAAATAAAAAGCTGGAAATTACACTGGGTACACCCAAGAAAAATAGGATAGTAAGCTCCTGCCAATATTGCTTTAATCCTTTAAAACCAGAAGCCAGTAAAGCAACACCAAAAGCAGAAGTAAAAGATAAAAGCCGCATTGTGTTACCGTCAGCTAGGTTCGCACTTTGCCACAAAACCCAGCCAATTAACCCGATACCCACAATACTTGGCACAAATTCACTTTCAAACTTTAAAGTATGGCGTTTTTCCCAAGTTAAACTTCCTACTGCAAATAAAAACAGCAGACTCATTCCTAAATGTCCGGTATCATCAGCCTTCCAGATAAGAGTTAAACAAATTGCTTCTAAACCCGCAGTAATCCCCAAGAGCCAATAGCGAATATCTTTTATTAGTTTCAGCGAGGCTATTTCAGTTATATTCATTACGAATTGCGCTATCTATTTTTTTCGACGCAGTTTTGGTAAAGCCCCTGAAAACTTATATTTTTAACAGCTTATTTTTTTATAACTATCAATAATGCTTGTTTATTTTAATACATCAGCATTAATGATTCTCTCCCAAAAATTGACAATATCATGTGAAGAGTTTGTAAAAAATTTATCAACGATAAAACTAATATTTTTTGTTAGAGAAGATATTTCTGCTTTGTTGAATTACAGGTTATCCCCTGAGATGTAAAGACGTAGCAGTGCTACGTCTCTACAAGTCAGTTCGTGGTTAAGTGAAGAAGTTTGCTTTCAATTCGTGCTTGTTTATTCTGTCTGTAAGAGTGCAGTCAGGTTCAACAATCGTGTCAAAAGTAAACATGATCCTAACCAGATTGACTTAAGCCTCGGATTTGACAGCCTGCATTTGCTTGCGTTTCTTCATGAATTGAGTACCGAATGCACCTGCTGTTAGGGTTCCTAAGATAGTTAGGGGTTCGGGAACTTCTTCGGTTGTATCTGAAAATGAAGAACCCTTAATGAAAACAGCAGAATCAAGACTGCTGTCGCCAGCATCAGCTACAGCTAACTTAATTGTGTGTGTTCCAGGTGTTAGTGCTAAAGCTTGTGCTGTAAATACTGTGGTAAATCCATCGTATTCGATGTTAAACGGTGTTGGTGTTCCTAAATCGCTTGGATCGTTGTTATTGAAGAACGCAGAATTAGTACCTGTATTTACACTATTAATAGATACGGGCGTTGTTGTACCTGGAACTAAGGCTATATTCTGCCCATCCAAAAAGAAGGCGAAAACATCATTAAAGGATGAGTTTGTAAACTCGTTGTATTCTTCAGAAGCAAATACATAATCGAAGAAGATGTCTCCACCAGCACTTTCAAAATCAAACTCAAGGGTAGCTGCATCTCTAGTATTTTGCGGAATTAAAGCATCTAAATCCGCGTCCCCTGCCGTTCCGTTAACAGTTGTAGTATCATCCGCATTATTAGGTCCGACAGCACTACTAGCCTGTCCAGTTGTCAAAATGATACCGGAGTCGATACCAATACCGCTTAAGTTTCCATTTGTGAAAGTTCCAGAAGCACCGTTGGCACCGTTATAGTTAACCGAGCCAGGTACTACGGTAATCCCCGAACCTAAAATTGTATTAGTAAGAGTATTACCATCGTTGGTTGGTGTAATCGAAATAGCTCGTGCTGACTTTGATATTCCAGTAATTCCTAGTAAGACAGTCGCAGCAGTTAAAACAAAAGTAAATCGTTTCTTCATGTTTATCTCCTTGTAAAGATTCAAAAACTCACGAAATAATAATCAACGAACCATCACCAACACAAAAAATCTGTCCTGGTACAAATACTTCTAAAATCTGCCGATTGGCAAATTGAGAATTTATGCAGGATAAACTTGCAAACTTATTAGTAAATCCACTTTAAGCAAGCAAAAAACCCTCGTGGATTTTAGTAGTCACACGAACTCGCTCTGACACCTGGTAGCATGAGATAATACCCTGTAAAGAGATAGTGTCAGTTATTACTTATTCACTCAGTGATTCTGGCGGTAGATTACATTCGTTGCCTGAGCCGTTACTGCGACTCAGGTATTATTTTGCACCTTAAATGACGGTCTAACTATAAATTTTCTGTAAATAAGTATATAAAATAAATAAATTTTATGTGAAACCACTTAGGGAATAGCACTAATCTATGCTGTTGACTTTGTACCTTTTTAGAGGTTAAAAAATCATGCAAAAAATGTGTTGGTGTTCAAGATAATGCCCTCTCCCAAGCTTGGGAGAGGGGTGCCCGCCAGGGCGGGGTGAGGGAGAAAAATTATGGTTGTTACCAGCATAAAACTTGTATGAACGAAGCACGCGGAAATTCTATCAAAGTCAACAGCCTAGCACTAATCTGATTAAATCTCAATTCATTTTTCGGAAATAAAAATTAGATTTATACCAAAACAATTAACTTATCTTAGAAAAAATACGTTGTATAATTTTTATCCTGAACTTTTAATTTTAATTACTATAAATAGTACTAGTAAGTTAGGACTTACGCAGCAATAACGGAAAGTATAGTGTTCCAGACATTTAAGATCCCCCCAACCCCCCGATTAATTGGGGGGCTTTGCGTAAGTCTTATAAGTAAAATAATTTCTAATCCAAAAAAATATCTAAATATACAAATAACAAATCTCTACTTAAAAGAAAAACCCGGCTTCATAAAGAAACCAGGTTAAAAATAATCAAATCATGACAAACGGTTATATTGCTGCTTATTTACGCTGCGATGTCAGACTGATTTTTACGCTTTTTGTAGAACATTGCGCCGAATCCACTCACCAACAACGAACCTAAGATAGTTGTAGGTTCTGGAACTTCTTTAACTTCAACACTCTTCAAAAAGTAATCATCATCGCTATCGCCGACAGTGAAGCCCAAAACTGTACCCGTCGCATTAAATGAAGTAAAGTCAAAAGTTCCACTATTCGGAATCTGAGTATCGGAAACAAGCTGAGTTTCATCGACAAACAATTTAAACTCATCGTCGGAATCAACTTTGGCAAAAGTCGCAGATAGTAGATTCACTAACTTATTAAACCTTAGATTAAGAGTCTCTCTTTTATTTACACCTACACCATCGATTTGTGGATTTTCTCCTACCCCACGAAAAACTCCAAAGCCGTCTTCATCTTGAAAGACATCGCGAGAAGTGCCATTAGCGACTTTTCCAGTTGCAGTTACATTTAAGCCATTTTTACTTTGGTTAAATGATTCTTTTTGTCCACCATTACCGCTAAAGTCGAATCCGATAGAGGCGGCTGATGCTGCTGATACTGTTGTTAAAGCAATAGTAGTTGCTCCAACAGTAGCAATAGAAAGTCTTTTTAGAATAGTTGTAACAGACATATGTATGGTTCCTTAAAACCTTTAGAAATGATAAGTTGAGAATTAATTATTCACGCAATTATCCGGCGTTAGACATCTCTGGAAAACATTTAAGTAGTTTAATTTTATACGCAGACCTAACCCCCTACCCCCTTCCCTACGAGGGAAGTGGGGTTTTAAAGCCTCTCTCCCTATGGGGGAGAGGTTTGGAGAGGGGTCTTTTTCATTTCCGGAGATGTCTATTACTAAGATTGAGTGTTTTGACGGTATCTCTTCCATCGCGGCTCATAGCAATAGCCACAATAGATAGTTCAATACTGCGTACTAATATCGGGAATTACGGGTAGATCATCCTGCTTCAAGTAACAATTATGCAAGCGAATTTAATTCCGTGAATAAAGTAATTGTAAATAATACATATTTTTTGCTTAAATCAACGTAATAATACTTAAATCTTTTCTTTCCTTTCCGAGCAAAATATGATGTCCCAACCAATATATCCGTTGCTATAGTTGTTTTGGAGGTACGGAATCATGTTCTGGTTGCTCAAACTGCTCCTATGGCTTAATTTTCCTAATTTGAAGTTGATAAAAGTTGATGAATTGACTCGATGGCTAAATGAAAAAGCTTCTTCAAATCCACTAATTTTAGATGCACGTTCCCAAGAAGAATACGCAGTCAGTCATATTAAATCGGCACAATGGATTGAACCGACTAATCCAGATATATCGGCGCTTTCGGAAGTTGCTTTAGATAATCCCATCGTGGTTTATTGTTCAATCGGCTACCGTAGCGCTAAGGTTGCTCAACAGCTACACCATGCAGGATATGAAAATGTTTTTAATTTGAGTGGTGGTATTTTCCAATGGGCTAATCAAGGAAAACCAATTTTTACAGACAAGCATCAAGTAGAAACCGTCCATCCCTACAATTTTATTTGGGGAAAGCTGCTCAAATCAAAATATCATGCTCATATTAAATAGGGCATTGGGCATTTGAGTAATTAAATTTATCTGATAATTGATAATTGATAATTGATTAATGTCTTCAGTTTCGATAATTATTCCGGCTTTTAATGAAGAAACCAGCTTGGGTAGAACGTTGCGTCAACTTGCTCTACTCTCGCCATTACCCCAAGAAATTATAGTGGTTGATGGTGGTAGCGAAGATGAAACGGCGATAATTGCTTTGGCTGCTTTCAAATCTTTTTCTTCAACGGTAAAAACGCAAATTCTTAAATCACCACATCGCGGACGTTCGGTACAAATGAACTACGGTGCAAAAGAAGCAACTGGAGATTTTTTATGTTTTCTCCATGCAGATACCACCGTACCTGACGATCTAATTACTTTAATTGATCGGAATTTAGCCGATGCAACAATTGCTTGTGGCGGGTTTATATCTTTGATGACTGGCGAGCAAACTACTCGCTGGGGTACTTCGCTGCACAATTATCTTAAAACTTATTATGCACCGTTGCTGTTTAAACCTCATTTGTTTTTTAAAGGTTTGCGCTTATTATTTGGGGATCAAGTAATGTTTTGTCGTCGCAATGATTTTTGGGATTGCGGTGGTTTTGATGAAGCGTTACCGATTATGGAAGATGGAGATTTATGTAAAAAACTTGCACGGAAGGGAAGAATATGTATGGTAAACCGTGTAGTGCTTTCTTCAGATCGTCGCGTTGCAAAATGGGGTGCAATGAAAGCAAATGCAATTTATTTATACATCGGGTTTCTTTGGGGAATAGGTGTTGATACTAACTATCTCAAGCGGTTTTATCAGGATATTCGCTGATTAACGTTCTCGATCTTTATTCAAAACATTGATTTTTGTAACAAATGTTGCCAGTTACTGAATATTTTAGAAACTCTCAACCTATAAATTTTATTTAACGGTAAGTGATTAGCCAAACTCAATACTACTTATCTTAGAAAGTCTATCAATGTAATATATACTACTTATTTACTTTTACGCAGTGCATATACTTATTTATCACTGATAAATATTTACATAAAGTATTTAGGTATACCAATGGAATCGGCAGCACCATTAAAGACTACTCCTAGAACAAATAAAATACATTTTCAATTTATCGATGGATTACGTGCTTTTGCGGCTTTATGGGTAATTCTGTTTCATTCAGTAATAGATGCCGATAAGAGTATCTCTCAATTCACTAATACGTTGCCTCAATGGTTTGTGCATATAGTGTTTGAACGAGGTGGTTTGGGTGTGGCTGTGTTTTTTGTTATGAGCGGTTTTTTAGTTGGTCTTTCACAAGAAAATACTCAATTTGACTTTGCCTTCTGCAAAAATTTTATTGTGCGTCGTTTGGTTCGGCTCAGTCCAGCTTATTATGTATCAATTGTTATCACATTAGCTATTGGTTTCATTGCTGCATATGCTAAAAGCGAACAATTTGCACCATTGGGATATCCTTTATCTTTTCCGAGACTAATAGCCCATCTATTTTACTTACAAGATATTCTGAAACTGCATAATATAAATGATGTGTATTGGACATTATGTTTAGAAGTTCAATCCTATTTAGTTTTTGGCATTCTTTTTTGGTTAGCCCAACGGATAGATTCTCATTGGAAAATCAATTGGGGAAGAGTTATTGTATTTGTTCCAAGTGCCACTCTTGCCGCTTTCTATCCAATTGGAATATTCACATATGAAGGTAGAGCGACAATCTTTTTACCTTTGTGGTACAGTTTTATGCTCGGTATTTTTGCTTATTGGACGTACTGTAAGCAATTGAACCCTTGGTTTTTTTACTTTTATGTTGCAATATTAGTCTTTGCAGGAATAGCCAATTCTTCGGATTTTGCGATCGTCAGTTCAATTATTGCCGTACTTTTATTGGAAGTTGCACGTGCTAACCGTATGCAACAATTGCTGAATTGGCAATGGTTACAATTTGTCGGAAAAATTTCTTATAGTTTATATTTAACCCATACTCCTATTTTAGGAGGAGTATATTGGATAGTATTTAAACTGTTTAACCATTCAGTTTGGAGTGAATTTCTTGCTCTGATATTAGCAATTGCAGCTTGTATTGCCTTTGCAACATTAATATGGCAAGTTATAGAAAAACCATCTATTCAATGGAGTAAAAAGTTAAAAGCCCCAAAAGCGACAAATACTTTGGCAAGCAGTAATTAAATTTTATTTAGCCTGGCAAAGTAAAAATTAAAACTTATTTTTATGTTTGATTAATCACAAATTAGTGATAACATTCCCAAGTTACCTTCTATGGGAATGAAGTGTGAAAACGAATCAGCTTGATTTGTTCTCACCGTCGGAGATGCCAACTGCAACAGTTAGTAAAGCTCCCGTGTTGTTAATGGATGTGAAAGCTTTAAAAAGGTGGAAAAAGCAAATATCCGCCCATCAACAACAAGTGAGAACAAGCGAACCAGTGCTACAAGGCGCTTTATTTGAAGTGTCCGAAGCACACGTTGACCCAGATATAATAGATCCGTTTGAATTAAAACCTTGTTCGCTGTCATTTTACAGATTACCAGCAGATAGTCCCGGTCAAGCTTGTATTTACTTTGTAATAGATATGGCTGCCGATTTACTTCTGTATGTTGGTGAAACCTGTAAATCCAATCACAGATGGAAAGGAATACATGATTGCAAACGATACATTGAAAAGTATCAAGATTTGCATTATCAATACGGTTTGAAGACAGCAGTTAACATTGCTTTTTGGTGGGATGCACCCGATTTAACCCAACCCCGTCAAAAATTAGAACAAGCGTTAATTCAAAAATGGAAGTCCCCTTTTAATAAAGAAAATTGGAAACTTTGGGGACAACCTTTTGGGTGAATCAGTGAACAGTGAACAGTGAACAGTGAACAGTGAAAAGTTAATATCTGGCGATTTAAATCGCTTCTATACAAGGAAAGTCCAGCTACCTGGACTAATTATTTTACTGCTCACTGATAACTGATAACTGCTCACTGCTTATAAGCTATTCGTAAGCTTTGTACGAGAAGTACAAGGGAAGCAACTGCTATTAATCCACCCCAAAACCAGTAAGGTAGTAATAATTGTCGCTGGATTTGACCTGTATCGGAAACTCCTAAAGGCCCTGCGGTAGCAGTAAATAAATAATCAAGTTGATGGTAAGTACTTATGCAGGCTTGAACTCCTAGAAATTGAATGCTAAATCCTTGAAACCAACGATTGCCTTTGATGCCAATACCAAGGATGATTAAACCTAAGAGAAGAATTGCTACTATTCCAAAGAGCGATCGCACCCATATTAATACTGAAAATAGTAAAAATCCACCTAGTATTTTTAAACTTAAGCTTGCTGTCTTGAAACTGCGCGATGCCAAAATTAAGATAGCGCCTGCGATTGGCGGCCCCATCAATCCGGCAGCAGCTACAAAGGCACGCCCAATCGGGCCTAAAAATAATCTACCGCTATGATATGCAACACCAGAACCATTAGGAAATATTTTTAGTTGCTGAAAGTTTCCGCCTAAAAATATTGCTGCTAAACCGTGACCCATTTCGTGAAACCAAGTAGCTAAAATGGTAAATGGGTATAAAATATAATCTCCATAGGGTATTTGCCATAGTACAACCGTAGCTACAGCAGCCCCAATCAACCACCATATTCCGATGCGATCGACTTGGGAATTTAACTTAGTTTCTAATGATTTTAAGTCCATAATAGGATTTTAGATTTTAGATTTTGACAACGGATGCGTTTCTTTTAGATTTTGGATTAATTGAGTCTGATGTTTTTTACTTAGTTAAATAAGTATTCCACACTTAAAGAACCGTTTTTTCAGGTGAAGAAATACCAATTACTTTACTTATGCTAGCTTTTTTATAAAAATCAAGGATTGGTTAAACGTCAAAACTGATAACTACCTAATGCCCTATGCCCAACTCCTAACTTCTTAAAACGGATTATAAATTACGGAAAAATATAAACCATTTTCTTGCAAGGTGTCTTTGTCTCCTTCAACTGTAATCAAGGGAATCCCCCAGTCAAAGCGGGCTATGAGTCGTTCTTGGAGTTGCAGACGCAATCCCAATCCTAAAGATAATAAAGTATCGGTTTCGTTTTCGCTATTAGATTCATCTCTTCCTCCCCGATTCCAAGCGGTACCAAAGTCTAAGAAGGGAGCAAGTTGTAAAAGGTTATTTTCTCCAGCAAAACGAGCGATGGGAAGTCTTACTTCGGCTGATGCAAAAACGGCGTTATCTGTTAATAAAGCATCTTGACGGTATCCTCTGACACTTTCTTGTCCGCCTATACCAATTTGCTCTAAAGGAACTAAAGGTCTATCTGCGAACTGTACGTCACCCCGTAATAACAACAGTGTATCGGGTGCTAAAAGTCGCACCCATTGTGCTTGTCCCCTCCAAGCGTAAAAGCGACTATCGGGAGATGTATTGTTAATTGTGGAATCAAGAGCGTCTAGTCCAACACTGAACTGAGAACGTAAGGCGAAAACTTGGCTGCTGCTCCGTGAGGTCCATTCTTGGAAGAAACGCACGGCGCTAATGCGGGTTTTTCCGTCTTCGTCTGCACCTGGTGAATTAGGAAAGGGAATTTCACCATTAAACAAGCTTGCTTTACTTTCTCGACGACTGGCTGTTATACCTAAAGCAAATTCTTGATTCGGTGTTTGTACTATGGGTTGACGTAGCGATAGTTCGTAGTAACGAGACTTTGATTGAATATCAAGCACGTTGAACGGACTTTCAATTACATCGCTATCGGAATTACCGTAGCTGAATGATAAAGTACCGTTGCGGGGATTTACTGGCAAAGTGTAATTGAAGTCAAATGCGTTGCTACCGTCGGTATTGCTATAACCACCGCTGATACTGTCACCCCATCCGAATAAGTTGGCTTCACTTACTTGAATTTGACGGCGGAAACTTCCTACTGCTGGCGATCGCCCGTTATCCAAACTCAGTTGGGTGTTAAAAGTTTTGCTTTCTTTAATTTCTAGTTCTAATAGACTTTCTCCGGGGCGAGTACCGGCAGAAAGTTCGGCAGAAAGTTTATCTATTAAAGGGTTTAGCTGTAATAACTGTAATGATTCAAGTAGCTTTTCGCGATTAAGAGGTTTTCTTGCACCCCTAGCAATCCGAGAACGAATATATCCAGAATTTAACCTGCGGTTTCCACTAACTTTTATGTCTTCTAAATCACCTTCAATTATCTCTATTTCAACCGTACCATCTTCAAATTTTTGAGTTGGGATAAAAGCTCCACTGGTGATATATCCTTTATCTAAGTACAGTTTTGTAAGTTGCGATCGCAGTTGTAAAAGTTCGGCGAATGTTATCAGACGATTAGTATAAGGTTTGGTAATTTTCTCGAAATCTTCCTGACTAAAAACCGTACTACCTTTAATAACAAATTTATTTATAGTAATCTGAAGCGGAAGCTCTCCTGATGGTTTAATTTCTGGTGTCGTAGGCGTACCGTTTGGTTCTAATAAGTCTTCTGGTGGTGGTAAGGTAGGAAGTATATTAGGTTCCGGAAGCTGCCGCTCTGATGGTGGTTTGGTGGTATCTTGAGGGGAATTGCGATCGCCCTGTGGTGCTTGAGAAATACGATGAGGATATCTCCATAAAATATCTGCATCTACAGGTTGCTTTGGAGTTAAATTGGAAGTTAAGTTTGAAGTTAAGTTTGAATTTGAAATTGGCAAAACCGAATTTACACGCTTCGATTTATTTTTTTGAGTAGCATCCTTTAACTTTATGCCTTTTGAAGCTAAGATATTAGTTTCTTTATTATGTTCTGAATTATATTGTAAAAAATTTGCTGTATTATTTAATTCTTGAGCATATATAGGTTTTACGAAAGCAAAACAAGATAGGACAGCAAAACTTAACCACTGACAGTATTTATAAGCTTTCAAAGATAAACAATATTTAACAGGCATAATAACAGGTAAATGAAGACCTGGACAATATAAAATGAACGATTGTTAACCGAGTAATAAAGGTAACATTACTCTTGTAACTGAAGATTTAGTTATTTGCCTCGTTGATTTTACCAACATCCAGTTCAATATATACAAAAACTTTAATCTATTGTTAATAAGGGTTATTAATTGATATCACCAGCTTAGAAATAAGTCAATCAATCAAACCTACTTTTTTAGCACGGATTCTAGTATTGAGCCACTCTCAGGTCTGAAGACGCGCTCGATTCAGGCTAGCTACCTTAACTTGTAGTCCTTTTGACTTATCTGGTTAGGGGCTGCACCTTTATTAGACATCTGCTCCGAGGGACTATAACTATCCCTACTTTTGCGCTCGGCTACTTGATTCGCAGATTGATATTGCTGCCACCCGTCTAACAAGAACGGCTCCGTTCCCGGATACTCGCACTGAGCATCCCAAAGTGACAACTTATTGTTATAGACGCATCTAGCCAAATACGCACTAAATAAATCCCTGTGCATTGGTTGAATACCTGTAACGTCCCTATGCACTCTTTCTGATAGACTTTTCTGTAGGCGAGTACCATCGAGATGAGTTTGAGATAGTGCGGTAGTTTGGGTAGAAAATGTTAGAAAATAACCGTTAGCGATTTCAGCTTTTCGTTTAAGTTCTGATTGGAAAAAACCTGGTGACTTCGCAGACATCGCTTTACCGTAACGTTTCTGCCAACCTTTAATACTTACTCTTTCGGTTTTAATCTGATTGCCATGACGTAAAATCTCGTTAACCAATCTACGGTTCTGAGACTTTGCGTAGCTAGTTTTACGACGTTCTAGTTCAGCTTTTCTAGCTTGTATTCGGCGATAATTTATTGTTTTTATCCATTGCTTTTTACCTTTTTTGACCTTGCCTTTTTTGCGAACAATCTTGTTGCCAACTTTTGCATTAAAGTCATATTCAAAATTATCTGGATTGTGCATTCTTTGAGAACGCTGCATTTTACGTTGCAGCGTTTTTACCTCGCGTTCAAATGTTGGTACTTTATCTGCAAAAGGTAACAATCCAGCTTTATTGTCAGCAACAAACGCAACATTAGAAATGTTAATATCTAGTCCAACTATCCCTTGTGTTGCGTAGTTAGTCGGTTTTTGATACGGTAAACCTTCGTTAATTAATTGAACATACCAGCGCTTTCTACCGTTTAAATTACGCCATAGAATACGGCAATATTTAACAGGTGAATTTAGTCCATGAACTAATACTGGGTTATTCAAGTCAAGAATAGGTTGAATAGCTAATTTCTTCCACAAAACTTGATTGTTGACGAACCTAATACCAGTTGTGTTTGATTGCCCTTCTACAGACTTAAAACGGGTCGTTACTTTAAATCTGACTTTTTTGACCTGACCAAACAATATTTTATCTACGGCTTTAAAAGCTCTGGTACCTATCGTTTGCTTCTCATGGGCACCAAGCTTGTCGCTTATCCACTTGCTACGATTAGCAGTTTGAGTTGCAAATGTTTTGAGAGCATAATCGTTAAATCTATGTTGTTCTCTAGCCTTATTAAATAAGTCTTGTCGCTCTTTTTTACTACCTCCTCGCAGCTTTTTAGCTTGTTGATATGCGATAAAGTTTTTAACTAAGTCCATCCGCAACAAAGCTTCATTTAAGCAAGCATTGTATAACTGTCTTGCAGCCTGAAAACGCGCAAGTAGTTCTTTTTCTTGCTTACTATCTACTTTTAGCGGAAGCTCTGTTACAAACGATGGTGTTTTACTCTTAGCCATTGACCGACCTCTCTAATAGCTGTTATAAATAGTATAACCACTCGATACCGTATCGTAAACTCTTCATGAGAAATTCTAAAGGACATTTTGTTAAAGGGCATGAAGAAGGTTTTACGACTAACAGGAAACAGCCCTTAACTGCTCAAATCGCTATTAGGCTAACTCCTCAAGTTAAAGAAAAACTAAAAAATATCCCTAACTGGAAAAGTCAAGTCAGGGATTTTATTGAAGTTCTGGTAGGAGAAGAACACGGCGACTAAAGTCGCTTGACATCGAACTAAACCAGGTTTAAAAACGCCCTCGTTTGCGTTCTCTTAGAATTTCTTATCATTCGGAGATTTTTTCCTTGATTCTTTAATTCTTCACAATAAAGATCTCCGGAAATGAAAAAAGAACTGTATACAAACCTCTCCCCCATAGGGCTACGGTGTACACAGAAGTCTTCTAAGTTGGTTTTATAGCGTTTTGATCCCCCCTAACCCCCCCTTGGAAAGGGGGATAGAGGCGAGATGTGTGTACACCGTAGGGGTAGGGAGATTAGGTCTACGTATAAAATTAAACTATATAAATGTTTTCCTGAGATGTCTAATCAATAGTTTTTAATTTTATTACCATTTATATCAAGCATTTTAAAGCAGGAAATCGCGTTTATTGAGATTGGTGCAAGGTGTAAGTTTACCTGGATTTTTAGCCAATTAATAAATAAATCAAATTTTTTCTTATCACCGACACCTTTTTTTCTGCGATTAGATAAGTTTTTGCAACTACCTCTGACTATCTTATTTTGCAATCGATCCTGACAGTTCAGAGCTTTTTTATTACAGCAATCTTTACGCATGGGTATGTTGCGAACGTTAAAAGACTGTAACTCCTACAATCTTTATCAAAAAAGAAGTTTAAACAATATACTGCGTTCTCAATCAATAGCATTTATTGATTATTTATTAGAAATATTACTACTATCAAAATGTAACATCTTATAAATTTGTACTTAGACAATTAGTCATTTATCCGTAAATTGCAAGACATATAAATTTTAAAAGATAATAATTAAAAAACTCGCGGATAAATAAGTATTTATACTTTTAATTCGTTCAAAAAATATTAATGTTGAATAAATGGATTAAGGACAGTTATATAAGTATTTTTTCCTGAGTATTTATCTCTATTTTTTACATTCAAATGTATTTAAGATAACTTGAAAGCCTGAAATTTATCGTTAAAAATAAAAGTGTCAGGTTGAAATCAGCGTGCGTTTGCCGAACTCATTTACAGGAAATACATTACTTATGAATGATTTCGACATACCGCTTAATAATCAATTGCAATTAACTGCAACTTCTCAAGAATTAGTCCCTAGTTCTACATTAGATGGAAAAGACTTGGTTTCTGACGGTTCATTATCAACAAGTAATTCTTCGATGCTACCGACTTCAGAAGAAGATATTCTACGCTACGAAATGGAAGACTTAAAACTGAGCAACTATCAAATTGAGTCAAATGATGTTTCTTCAGGTGGCAAACATATCTCTCTTTTAGGAAGCGATCGCAATACGGGAACTGCCACAGGTGTTTTTAAAGGCGAAGCCGGTACTTATCAGGTAAATGTAGGTTTCTACGATGAAAATGATGGAGTTTCTGCTGCCGATATTACCGTTGCGGGTGATACTCAAAGCTTCTCATTCGATAAAGATTTGCCTGGAGGTAGTGCCGTTGCCAAAACTTTAACATCTCGTACTACTCATTCGGAAATTGAATTACAACCAGGGGATGCTTTCGAGATTAAAGGTAAGGCTAATGCTGGTGAATATGCTCGTTTTGACTATGTTGAATTCGTTCCAACTGAGTCTCTTACTGATACCGATACAGGTAAAGAGGTAAAATCTCCTACTCCTACTAGTGCTGATACCAATGCTGATACATTCTATGTTTCACAAAAGGGTAGCGATGATAATCCAGGTACAAAAGAAAAGCCTTGGAAAACTATCGATTATGCTGTTGGTAAAGAATCTGCGGTAGAAGCTGGAGATACTATATTAGTACAACCTGGTACATACACCGAATTGATTACCCTCGAAAAATCGGGTAATGAAAAACTCGGTCATATTACCTTAAAAGCCGATGGTGCAGTAACTCTGCGCGACCCCGACCCCAAAAAAGGAGGTTTTAGAGAGGGTGTTATTCAGTCTGCTAATCAGGGGCACTGGATCATCGATGGCTTCCGAATTGAGAATACATCTTGGGCCGGAATTTCTTTAAGAGATGCAAATAATATGATTGTGCAGAACAATCATACTTTTGAAACAGGTGCTTCAGGTATCATAGTTTTACCTGAAAGTTACTATGGTGGTGGAGAACGTGAAGTTACCAGTAAAGATATCAAAGTACTGGATAACAAAATTGAACGAGCAAACTGGAGATGGACTGGTAAAGGAGATACCATAGGACAGCAAGAAGCTTTAAGTATCTGGGGTGTAGATGGTTTTGAGGTTGCAAATAATATTGTTAAAGAAGCAACCCGCGAAGGTATCGATATTAAAACAGGTTCTCGAAATGGCTCCGTCCATAACAATACTGTGACGGGTGCTGCAAAAATCTCCGGTACATCTAAAGGCTATAACGGTGGCCCCGCTATTTACGTAGACGGTAATCGGGCCAATACTTTCAACGTCGATATTTACAGCAATGTTGTCTACAAAAACACCTCAGAAGGAATTGTAATTAACGATGAAGAACCCGGAGCGGGTGATGTTAAAGATATTCGTGTCTTCAACAACGTGGTTTATAACAATGGTACAAAAGGTGTAAACAGCGGTGCGGGAATAATGGTAGGTAGTAATGTCAAAGATGTTGAAATTACTAATAATACTTTCTCTGGGAATGTTCAATCATTTGCGATCGATGGTAGTGATTTCTTTGGAGGAAAGAAAGTTGACAATGTGGTATTACGCAACAATATTTTTGCTAATCCCAGCTACCGCAATGGTTTCATCGAAAATGCAAAAGATGTAATCTTGGACAATAACTTGTTTACCGATAGCATTGACAAGATATTTGAAGAAGGTAGTCGAGTCGAAAATATAAAAGATACAAACAACCTTCAGGTTAAATCAGTTGGTTTTTCAGATTCAAAAGCTAACGATTATCGTCTAACTTCTGATTCCCCAGCAGTTGATACTGGTACCAACTCAATTCCTAGTTATTTAACTACCGATAAGGATGGAAAGCAGCGAAAGATCGGTAAAGCTGTTGACATAGGAACTTTCGAGTACGGTACCTCTAGCGGTTCTCCAACCCCTATTAACGCTGGTAGTAGCAAAAAATCAGATGACAAGGATTCTTCAGATGAAGAAGAGATTGTTCTAAGAAACAAATTCTTCTAATTTCTTCCGAAGCGATAAATTTAGTTATCAGAACTTACGTAAACCCCCCCTTTTTGGGGGGTATCAATTCTTTAGTTTGGTCTTGCTCACTAGTGAGGAAAATCCTTAAACGAGCGTCCATATTTCAGTCACCTTAATAGATGTATTTTCCGTATTTACTTATCTTTAGACATCTCCGGAAAACATTTCTATGGTTTCAAATTACACGCAAACCGCGAGCCCCCCTACCCCCCTTCCCTACGAGGGAATGGGGGTTTTTTAAGCCTCTCTCCCAGTGGGGGAGAGGTTTGGAGAGGGGTATTTTCAATTCCTACGATGTCTTTTACATGATTTGGTTTTTTTGCGCCCACCTACTTAACAAGTACTGAAGAACCTAAAGAATTCTACCTATATACTTATTGATACAGCACGGTAAATACTATAAGATATAACGCTTTAATAATATTAAATAGCTCGGTTTGTCCGAGTAAAAAATTATGTTTACAAATACTTAGTTCTGCTTTATTATCAATACTAATTGAACTGAAAAACTTGCTCATTTTTCACAGAGCAGCATTGCTTTTTGGAAGTCAGCTACCAAAAATTTGTCGCATTTTTTGGAGATGCCGATTTAGTAAAAAAAGTTACTAGTACAAAATATTCTTTTAATGTAGTTCTACATTTTTAGGACTTACGTAACGAAAAATTCCTTTTTGGAGACGCATCTACTTTGTTCTAGGTGACTTTGATGAAACAATCCAGACGCAATCGGGGCGTTATCCTCACCCTTAAAGGCTGGGATAAGCTCCAATCTGCGAAAACTAGAGCCGAATTGGAAGAGAATGCTAGCAACAAGTTGACTTTGGAAGAACTCAGCGATCGCACTTGCTTAGCCTTGCACACCATATCGAAAATCTTAGGACGATGCGAAACCGTAGATAAAAGTTCATTACAATCTACCTTCGCTGCCTTTGGCTTAGAGTTGTGTAAACACGATTATACTCAACCTAGCCCTCCTGACGATTTGTCAATCCGAAGCACAAATCCTCAGTATGACTGGGCAGAAGCACCGAATGTATCTGTGTTTTATGGACGCAGTGAAGAATTATTGCAGCTACGACAATGGGTGTTAGAAGAACGTTGTCGTTTAGTTGGGCTGCTGGGAATTGGTGGTATTGGCAAAAGCACTTTAGCAGTGAAGTTGGGGCTGCAAATTCAAACTGAATTTGAAGTAGTAGTATGGCGTAGCCTGCAAAATGCACCACCAGTAGAGGAGCAATTAACCAACATCCTACAATTTTTACTGTGGGCGCTGCGAAAAGAGATGGTAATCCCCGAAAGTTTTGATCATAAATTATCAAAGCTGATGGAATGTCTGACAAATCATCGCTGTCTACTTATTTTGGACAACGTTGAGACAATTTTAACTAGTAATGGTCAAACGGGTCAATGTCGCCCTGGATACGAGGGTTACGGTCAATTACTTAAGCATTTTGGCGAAGTACCCCATCAAAGTTGTGTTTTGCTCACTTCTAGGGAAAAGCCCAGAGAATTCATACCTTTAGAAGGAGAGAAAACAGGGGTAAAATCTCTGCTATTAAAGGGATTAAACCCTGGTGAGGGACAACAGTTATTTCAGCAAAAAGGACAATTTACGGGTACAGAACGAGAATGGCAAGTACTAGTTGAGCATTATGGCGGCAATCCCTTAGCACTCAAGGTAGTAGCAGCCGGAACCCAAGAGCTTTTCAATGGTAAGATTGCCCCTGCTTTAGAATATTTAGAACAAGGTGTACTAATTTTTGAGGACATCGGCGACTTGTTGTCATGTCAGTTCCAACGTTTGTCGGCGGTAGAAGCAGAAGTAATATATTGGCTGGCAATTAATCGAGAGCCAGTATCCCTTGTCGAGTTAGCTGCTGATTTAGTAACATCTGCTTCTAAATGTCTCGTACCTTCAGCAATTAAATCTCTATTGCAACGCTCATTAATTGAAAAAAGCGGCGAACATTTCTTTTTACAACCAGTCGTAATGGAATATACGACACAGCGATTGGTTGAACAAGTTGGTCAAGAATTAGTAGCAAAAAAGCCCGTCCGTTTACGGCTGTTTCAAGCCCATGCTTTAATTAAAGCAACAGCTAAAGACTACATCCGAGAAACACAAAAGCAACTAATTGTACAACCCTTACTTGAGCAATTGTTGTTAAAGATGGGCAGTCAACAAAAGCTGGTAATTTTGTTGCAGGATGTATTGGAACAGCAAAGACATCAAGCTGCAATACTAACTGGGTATGCCGGGGGCAATGTCCTCAATTTGTTAGCGCATTTGCAAGTAAATTTACAGAAGTATGATTTCTCAAATTTGATTATTAGGCAAGCGGACTTGCAGTGTGTAAATTTAGCTGGAGTAAATTTCCAAAATACTGCTTTTGATCAGTCTGTATTTGCGGAAAATTTAAGTAGTGTGAGGTCAGTAGCATTTAGTCTAGATGGCAAATTATTAGCCGTAGATAGCATTGATGGACAAATTTGCTTACACCGCAGGTCGGATTATCAACTTCTTTTAACACTTAAAGGGCATCATAGTTCAATATCTACTGTTGCTTTCAGTCCCGACAGCAGTATTTTGGCAAGTAGTAGTAGTGATGATCATACGGTTAAATTATGGGATGCTCAAACAGGTAATAGCTTAAAGGCTTTACAAGGCCACACCGCACCGATTTGGTCGATAGCTTGGCATCCTGATGGCCAAATTCTAGCGAGTGGCAGTGATGATCAAACTATTCGCTTGTGGGATGTTAACACGGGCAACTGCGTCAGCATATTTCCAGATCAAACTTATGCAGTATCGGCGGTTAGCTTTAGTCCAGATGGTTCTACCTTGGCAAGTGGCAGTCGTGACTCCTCAATTCGGTTATGGGATGTCAGCAACGGTCAGTGTCGCCAAGTGTTACACGGTCATACTGGTTGGATCACCTCTTTAAGGTTCAGCCTAGATGGTTGCATCTTGGCAAGCGGTAGTCAAGACTCCTCAATTCGGTTGTGGGATCAAAAAATAGGCAAATGCTTAAGGGTTTTAGAGGGTCACACTGGTATAATTTGGTCAATAGCATGGAGTCCTGATGGTCGTAAGATTGCAAGTGCGAATGACTCTGAGTTTGCTGTTCGATTATGGGATGTAGACTTTGGAGGGTGCCTAAAAATTTTGCGGGGACACACAGGCGCAATTTTTTCGGTGGCTTGGAGTCCAGATGGTTTAACTGTGGCTAGTGGCAGTCACGACTCTAGTGTGCGATTTTGGGATAGTAAGCTTGGTAAATGTGTCAAGGTATTACAGGGGCAATGTAACTCAGTACGCTCTGTAGCTTGGAGTTCAGATGGTTTAACTTTTGCCAGTGGTAGTGATGACTCAAATGTAAGATTGTGGAATTTTTATAATGGTGAGTTACTTAAAAAGTTTCAAGGGCATCACCGTGGAATAATGGGGATCTCTTTTGCGCCTACATGCTCCGTTAACAGTCAAGACTTACAGATATTGGCAAGTGGTGGTTCAGATGGCACAGTCCGGTTGTGGGATATTCAGGCAGGTGAAGCTTTAAGAATCTTGCGTGGTCATACTAATCGAGTGTGGGATGCATCTTGGAGTCCAGATGGCCGCACTCTGGCAAGTGGCAGTGCAGACTTTACCATCAGGATCTGGAATGTTGCCACAGGTGAAACCTTAAAAGTATTAGAGGGTCATGATAATTGGGTTAGTGCAGTAAGTTATGCACCCAGCATTAGTTTCAGTAATAATTCTGAGGTTATCCTTTTAGGAAGTTGCAGTTTTGACGGTTCGATTCGTTTATGGGATTCCCTAACGGGTACTTGTCTCAAAGCGTTACGTTATGGTGTCAATCATGTATTATTGGCACTCAGTTTCTCTCCAGATAACCAGATATTAGCAAGTGGCAGCGATGACGGTTCAATTTACTTGTGGGATGTGCAGCAGGGTAAGTGTTGCTTAGTATTGCGCGGTCACACTCATCGCGTATGGTCAGTATCGTGGAGTCCCGATGGAAGAATTTTAGCAAGTGGCTCTCAAGACGGTACAGTGAGGTTGTGGGATGTGGCGCAAGGTATATGCCTGAAAGTATTACAGGGACATACAAATGAAGTATGGTCTGTAGCTTGGAATCCACACGATCGCACCTTATTAAGTGGTAGCCTCGATGAGACAATGAGGTTTTGGGATATCAGTACGGGAGAGTGTACAAAAATACTGAGAAGCGATCGCCTTTATGAAGGAATGAACGTTAGGGGGGTGGCTGGGTTAACAGCAGCGCAGCGCTCGGCGCTTTTGGCTTTGGGGGCGGTGGAAGGTATTAGTTAAATTTCATATCTAAACTAGTTTTAGGTAAAGAAAAAACTGTACTGGAATGAAAGTTTAATATTGGTTAAATGACAAAACTTTACTACCGAGGAATGGCTGAGAAAGACGGAAAACCGAAAATAGGGCGTAGCGCTCGTTTATTAGACATCTCCGGAAAAGAAAAAGACCCCTCTCCAAACCTCTCCCCCACTGGGGGAGAGGCTTAAAACCCCCATTCCCTCATAGGGAAGGGGGGTAGGGGGGTTAGGTTTGTGTGTAATTTAAAACCATAGAAATGTTTTATTTTCCAGGATTAGTTATAGCAGAAAACATTTGGCAGGAGCTTGGCTCATCAAAGATGTTTAGAGCCTTTAGTTTAGGCTATGTTTGGAAGACTTATGAGGGTGAAGTTTATAAACCACTAATAACATCATTAGATTTAAAAAATAAGCTTCATGAATTACTAATTTTGCAATAGTATCAGTAGGAACTTTTGACCCATCCACCTAGTATTTTTATGACATGGTAATATCTTGGTTAATATTAGTCACGATGATTTAATAAAGCTTTAGGATGTGGAAACTCTTGAGTGCATGAAAACCCTGAAGGTAGATCGCCTTTATGAAGGAATGAACATTAGGGGGGTGACTGGGTTAACAGCAGCGCAGCGATCAGTGCTTTTGGCTTTGGGGGCTGTGGAAGGTGTAGAGTAAGTAGGTTTTTGATGGGGGGGCGATCGTTTCTTTAAGATAGTTGGTAATAAGGGGGCGATCACTTGCTTTAGTCTTATCACCAGAAGTGCGATCGCCTTTACGAAACATTAAAAGATCAAATAGATGATATTCAAATATCCACGCTTTCTCGATACATTAAATCTCTGGGTGGCAGTCTGACAATCATCGCGCGTTTTCCTGATCAAGAGGTTGTAATTTCTCAGTTCGATTGATACTCGACTAGCGATCGCTCATTTGACAGATTTGCTCAGAGTGCGATTGTGATCAAACGCATAGTCATAGCTGATGGCGATCGCCTACTACCCCTTGTGTTTTTTATTATATTTAAGAATATTATTAAGTAGGTTGGCACAAATTAACCTAACTATGTAACAGATTGTAAATAGCCTTCAAAACCTTGCGATTGCTTCATTTCACTTCGTTCCACTCGCAATGACATACCTTGGTTTTTTAACGCCGACTTACTTAACAATCTTTTCAAAGGACGCGCATTCGGATACGCTCATCTTCAACCACACTGAAATGTCCTGCCCAGTCAGAGCGAGATGCTATGGCAGTCGCCACTTTTTAAGCTCTAGCTTACCTAATTACAACCCGATTGTAACTGAAACTGGAGATTGTATGTATTAGAATATTAATGCATCGCGTCCCTCTGGTCAGTCCTATCGTTTACTCTCCTATACAGCAAGCTAAGCTTTCTCTATGTCCTTTGGAACAAACACGTAATAAAAGTACGCGATCGCCTATACTAACTCAATTAGATTAACAAGAGGTTTAAAAATGGAAACCACAACCAAAAAACAGCAGTTATTAAAAATAATCTACGAGAAATTAGAACAAGCTTATGAAGACACTTTAGAAGATGTTATAGAACTATTAGACATTCGTAAAGAAGAAGATTTAGAAGATGTTCAAGCGTTTAAGGATGCTAAAAATGATAATAAAATACCTTGGGAACAAGTACAAAAGGAACTAGATTTGTGACTTATCAGGTTGAATTTACCAGTAAAGCATTTAAACAATTAGAAAAATTATCAAATGATTTACAACAACGAATAAAAATTAAAGTATATGAACTAGCTGAAAATCCGCGTCCAAGTGGAGTTGTTAAACTAGAGAATAGCGATAAATACCGTATTCGCGTTGGTAGCTATAGAGTATTATATCAAATTGAAGACGATTTGTTAATAATTACTGTTGTTAGAGTAGGGCATCGTAGAGAAGTTTATAAAGAATGAAAGTCAGGAATCAAATTAATGAAAACTGGTCTTATAGATTTTTTGCGATAAAACATATAGATATAGCGGTTCTCAGTTGAATGTAATATAGTCGTAACAATGGGTTAACTAACTAATCATATCTATTACAACATAAGCACCAGTTTAAAGCAGATGCTCCCAGTCACCAAATTCAGGTCAAACTATTGTGCTTTATGTTTGAGATAACGTCTCACAGATGAACTAATACCAATAGTAGCAAACACTAATGTTCCCAAGATTGAAGAAGGTTCTGGAATAGAAGTGCCATCAATCGCTATTGAAAATTTTACAGCAGTATTAATAGGAATTGTTTGTGCATCCGCGAAAAGATACTCTCCTACGGGAATTACTCCTTCATTAAAGGTTATTTTTTTCCCATCTGGAGATGTTTGAATATTTTTGTATATGTTAGAAACTCCATTCCCCCAGACTGCATTTTCATTGGGGTCAATTGTGAGAAACAAACTAGTTACATTGAAGTTAGAATCATTCCTAGATACAAAGGGGAATGCGCTAGTACTAGAGGCAATTTCTTGACCGGGGAAACAAACACCTACCTGGCTGCAAGTCCCAAGTACAATATCAGAGGCTTGGGGGATATAGGAATCTAATTGAGGATTGATTACAGTCAGAGCCATTCCTTTACTACTTATGGTTAAAAAGCTTACTAGAGCCATACCGTAAATTACTGGTAGTTGTCTTAAGTTCATCGATCAATCTCCTAATGTTAAATTGAATTTTTGCAGACTTACTGAGAAAGACAAGCCGCTTTCTAAATACACATTTAGCAAAGCGCAGTACAGTTTAGCTACACAATGCGATGTAATTTTTATAAAGTATAGCTTACATATTTTTACTGGCTTTCACCAGGCAACTTAAGCAAGTTAATTTCAACTTAAGGCTTTTGTAAATAAACAAAAGCAATATAATCAACAAAAATTTCTATAATTTAAAAATGTAAATTTAGCATCTACCAAAAGATATATTTTGCACTAAATAAGTTTGATGGAAAAAAAGATCGATGCTACATACAAATAAATTATTGACTATTGATACGGATTATTTGCTCTACTGAGACTCTGGCTATTTTCCGTAAATTTTGAGTAATTGTATCTGCTTGCACGCACAAACCAATACTTAGTAATCCGAGAACTCCAATTAGTAAACAGAAAGATTTATATTGGGATTGTTCGGGGCTTTTTACTTTTTTTATAGGTGATTTTAATTCTGTAATTAATTCTTTTTCTATACTAGGACTCCAATTATTTTTAATCACAGAATTCAAATCCGATCTATTCCTTATATCTAAGTATTCGGAATAATAGTTTAGAGGATTGTAATTCTCTCTATTAGACATTTTTGTTACCTATAATGATTTGATTATTATTTGGAATACCATAGATTTATCTCTAGGACTTACGCAACCGGTACATTTTTCTTGTAGGGGGCTGTGACACTTTGAAAAACTCTGAACGTAGTAATAAGGTTTTTGGTGTCACGCACCAGCCGCACCGAAGTGACAATTGCGTAAGTCCCGATCTCAAACTAATCAAGCTACTCAAATTACAGACTATGATGACTTTGCTTCCAATCTCTTCCTTTTGATGGAAAAATAAACAAACAGAAATATAATTATCAATTCTAAAGGAGTTAAATAGCTCCAAGATGGTGACATTTTATCTAGAATATGCCAGGGAAGAATAAGTAAGATAAGATATGTTAATTGATGAAGCTTTTTCCAATTATGCTTTAAGCCTTTTACACTCCAATCATTTGAAGTTATTGCAAGTAGACTCATGATAAACAATATCAAAATACCTTGAAAGTATCGAATATATGTATCAGCAGATAGTAAATTAATATTTTTTTGAATTATCATAAGTAAACCATGATTAGATGCTAAAACGTAAGATATAATCCCTATATGTCGTCGTCTTTTCAATAGCCAAACCAAAATTTTATTGCTACGCATATTTGGGAAGACTGTTCTAAATGTACTTGGTAATAAAGTTGCAATATAAGCTATTAATGCCAAAAAACCCAGAAAATTTGCTAGAGTTACAGGCTTAAAGTATAAAGCTAGAAGTACAAATGCGATGTAACTAGTTAAGCAGAGAGTGAGAAAAATGAGAGATTGTTTGCTTTTGACAAGATTTGTGAGCATAAATAATTCAATGCATATATCTTCTGATTCAATGTATATATAGTAAAGATTTATTTTAAAAATCTCACTACTTTTAGCCTCTAATGTATTCCCTGACTTACACCAGGTAACTTTAACAAGCTAAGCTCAACTTAAGGCTCTCGTAAATAAACGAGAGCGATCGCCCACATCAGCCTCATCACCAAAAATGCGATCGCTCTACGAAGATTACGAATATAGATTATGTAGGCTCGCAAGTTATTTTTTATTATTTCTTACAAACTAATTTCCCGTTCACATTATCAATTGTCTTGCAACTACCATAACCAACTAGTCTTGTATATTTTTATTGACCACGTTTATCTAGACATTCAGCTTCCAAAGTCGGTTCAAGACCAGGACGAACATTAGTAACTTTAATATTTCTGCAAGATTGAGTGTAACTTCCGGCGGGAGCCGCAAAAGCTGGCAAAAGTAACATCTGAGCAGCAAATAAAGAAGAAACTAAAATGACTTTTTTCATCATCTTTTTACTCATTTTTGATGGATTTAAAAATCTCTTCTACGCTTCTATAGTTTGCATATTTTCCCTTACTTATACAAGGCAACTTTAGCAAGTTAGTTTCAATTTAAGACTTTTGTAAACAAACGAGAGCCATTTGCTGAAAGCAGCAGTGCTGAGTGCAAAGCACAGGCTCCGCGATCGCTTATAGAACCCATTTGACATTTAAGACTGAAGAGCAAGCCTTTTAATCATCAGCCTAATAAAACTGCATATTAATTTTGGCAGTAGCATTAGTTAGATTCCTCTTAAAGTTCTTAATAGACATCTCCGGAAATGAAAAAAACCCCTCTCCAAACCTCTCCCCCACTGGGAGAGAGGCTTAAAAACCCCCATTCCCAAGTAGGGAAGGGGGCTAGGGGGTTAGGTCTATGTGTAATTTGAAACCATACAAATGTTTTCCGGAGATGTCTAATGAGAATTTTGCATCTTGTAATCCTTGCATTTAACCGCTCAATCACCCACCTGGCTGCAACCGGGATAAAGCCAGATTTACCTTGCAGTTTTTTCTTTTGTTTCGATGGCTTCGGCGAAAGCTCATAAATATCTAAATTTTAAATATTTTAGGACTTACGCAAGCCCCCCTTAAAAAGGGGGGTTGGGGGGATCGAAAATGTCTGGAACACTATATTTTACGTTATTGATGCGTAAGTCCTATATTTAATGTAATAACTATTCTCTTTTTTGTATATCTTCTAATCTTGCTAATAAAAGGTCACTGATAATTACACCCATTAGCTTAGAATCGTTATTAAACACTGGAACAGAATAAGTTGTTAAAAGAATATCCTCGCCAGCTTTTCCAATATCAAAGTAAGGAACGCTCCAAACAGGTTTTCTTTGCTTTACTGGAACGTCATACCAAACTGCATTCGCGTATATAAATTCCTTGGCTATATCTTTACTTTGAAATCCACTTTTATTTCTGAATACGAAAGGACAAGAACAAAGTATTTCAGGTGAGAAAGCAAAGGCACTGCCGAGTATTTCTGGTTTTTTTTGTAAGTGATTTGTTAAAGAAGTAAAAATATCATTTATATCTATAGGAATATGCTGAAAAGAAGGAACTAGTTCAACAGTTGCTTCCTGAATAACTTTTCTTATTTTATCCCTATGATTGACTACTTGTTTACTTTTTAAAATAGCGAGATAGCCTTCTAAATAAGAAATATCAAAGTTAATATTTTTAAATATATTATTCATTTTTTTGTTAATGCTATTTCGGAATTGCCAATGAATTAATGATGCACCGCGACTAATCATTAGTAGGGTGCTTTACTTTTATTTTAAACAACTGCATCTCTAAAAAGTTGAGATACACGCTTATTACTAAAATCTAGCTCGTTCGGGGAACAGAAGGGAAGAAAAGGAGAATCAATCAACCCCTAAATCATTAATATCACACAAAAAGTTTATACAATAAAAATATAAATTTAAAAACGATATATTTTTACGAATTTTTGGTAAATTTTTAGATTTGGAATAAAAAAAAATTTCCGAGGAATAAAAATAATATATAATGTCTAACCGTCGATATTTTATTATGATTTCTTTATCAACACTATATAAATAATTTAACTTCGTATTTGGAAGGGAATGGGGAGTAGGGAGAGAATAAATAACATTGGTAATCTTTTATATCTCGATGGGAACAATATTATTTATGTTCGCTGTTTAGCATCTCCCCAAACTTAATTAATAGATAGTTATTTTTATAGCAAACGCAACTGTGTATTTTCACGATTTTCAGAGGCTTTTACATCTTCCGAATCCTCGCTATTAAAGGAGTTTAACAAATCATCCTCATCATCTCCTAATAATGTATGTGCCGCTTCTAACATAATCCCTGCTATATCCTGAAGGTCTTCACGGTTGTTTAAATAAGTTTTTAATGCTTCCATCGGATCGATACTGCTACTAGTGCTTAATTCTGGAACGCGGGGACGAGCTAACTGACTTACTAATTCTGGATGAATAGTATAAGTATGCGCTGGACTTAACATTTCTTGCAATGAAGAGTTATCAATTAAATCGAGCTGTTCCGAACGAAGCTTGTAAACCAACCTGACAACCGCATCTTCAATATTGTTTTTGGCTATAGATTTGGCGATCGCCGTTAATGGATCTTCTGTTTTCGACACGTCTACTTCAATGGTAAGGAAGGCGCGAACTGGTAAAGGGCAAAATTCCCATTTAGCGCTACCCGATTCGACTTCTACCATTACATAGCCTTTGTCTTCCTTTTCTTCGCTAAAATCAACCCGTTCGATGCTTCCAGGATATATTACCGGGGGCTTGTTTGACTTATTCAAATTTTGGTGACGATGCACGTGTCCTAAAGCTACATAATCAAAGCAAGGACGTGTTATTAAAGATAGAGGAAGAGTGAAACCTTTACCCACGGCTAAAAAACGTTCCGCTCCCAAGTTTGCATTATCAGCCATTAAATGAGCTAAAAGTACAATCGGTATATCGGGATCGAGACGACGGATTTCTCCTTCCAATACAACTTGCAAACGTTCAGTTAATAACTGATTGATTTCTCCTAACGATAAACCTTGAGTTTCTTGACGAGTCATCAAAGCAGAACGAGTTAACCAAGGTAAAGTAATCACCTGTACTTCACCACTTCGAGTTTGAATATTATGCGTATCTAAAGTATCACCTACTACGATTCCAGGAACCCCCAAAGTACGGTAAATACATAAACTTGCTCCACCTTGCCCTTGAGAATGTTGATCGTGATTCCCCACAAGCAATACAGTAGGAATTTGGGCATCTACCAAGCGGCGAAACTGACCCGCAAACGCTTGCTGTACGTAAGGTGGTGGAGTTGCATCGGGGAAAGCATCGCCACCAAACAACACCAAATCTACCTGTGATTCAATAGCGCGATCGATACATAAAGATAAAGTACCGACAAAATCTTCCAATCGCGTATTTAAACCAGTTTCCGGATTGATACGTCCGTGGGTAAAACCGCTTCCCATATGGATATCGGAAAGGTGGAGAATTTTAATCATAAGAAGGTGGTTAGTTGATAGTTGTTAGTGGTTAGTTGTTAGTTGAAAGTTATTTTTTTAATCCAATATTTTTGAGGCAATATAATTTATAGTTTATACGCACATCTTCCACTATTCTCAATGCTACCTGAAAATAAAATTTCACGGCTCATAGCGAAAGTTGTCGTTATTCGATCTAAAAATTATTTTTAGTCTACTTGAGTAGACTTTGTTTATTAGCCTGGGAATTTATTCCAAGGCGGGTTAGCGAGCAGTATTAATAATGGTGTTCCAACAATTTCACGCTTCTTATCGATACAAATCAAAATACAAAAAGACGTTGCACTGCAACGTCTCTACATCATTTCTATTTATCACTATTTAGATGAAATAGTACAACTCCTAACAACTAACTCTTAAATGTGAATTCCACATTCAGTTTTACCGCTACCACGCCATCTTCCATCGCGTTCGCTTTCACCTTCTCCAACTTTAGTGGTGATAGGTTCATCGCCAATGCTGGGATAACCTTGGTCGTGTAAAGGATTGTAAATAACTTTGTGTTCGCCAACGAAATCCCAAGTTTCTTTACGAGTCCAGGTAGCTAAAGGATTGATTTTAAGGCGACCTTTTTTATCTAATTCAAAAATCGGCATATTTGCACGAGTTGGTGCTTGATCGCGTCTGCGCCCGGTTATCCAAGCGACGGTATCAAGTTCGTCTAAGCCTCTTTGTAAAGGTTCGATTTTAGTAACATCGTGAAATTTTGCAATGTCTTTATCCCAAAGCGCTTCACCGTATTTAGCAGTAAAAGCTTCGCGGCTATCAACATCCTCATTTTTATAAACTTTCAAATTTACGTTATAAAGCTGCTTAACTTTTTCCACTAATTCCAAAGTTTGGGGGAAATGAAACAGGGTATCGAGAAAAATTACAGGTGTTTGCTGTTTGAGTTCGCGATAGAGAATGTCAGTGATCACAATATCATCGACATTAAAAGCGCTAGTTTGCACCAACCCTGTAGGAACATTCTCTGCACTCCATGCCAAAATTTCTCTTGGATGAGCAGTTTCGTATTTTTGGTTCAACTCTTCCAAGTTGAAATCACTCTTATTAGTAGATGCGGTCGAAATAGTCATAACAATTAATCGTTTAAATGCTTGCATCGTCAGGATAAAGTAATTTTACCGCACAAAGGCACATATTCCGGTCGGGATTCAGCAGTTGACAGTTAGGAGTTACCAATTAAGTAGTTAACTACATTGTTCTACGTGCCGCGATTTATCGCTCTCAAGGACTTAAGTCCTTACTACAAACTGGTCACTGATTAATCACTGTAGTAATTACTAAGTAATATTGCGTATTTTTAAGTTTTGATATGCTTTTGTAGACAATTATACGGAAATTGCTAATCTAGTAAAAAGGTATTAAAAACAAAAGGTTGTGAAAAATGAAGGAATCAAAAACTGTTAATCCACTCAAAGAATCTTTACTAATGGGCCTTTTGGTGATGATTACTGGCGCAAGTGTAATCACTATCATGAATATGTTTTAAGACAGAAAATAAATTTTCATTTAATATAAGTTTACAAAACCCCACTCTTAGCTGAGAGGGGTTTTTAGATTTCTAAGCTGCGTTTATACATTCTTTGTTCCCAATTACCAATTACCAATGCCCAATTCTCCATTTCCTATTCCCTATTCCCTGTTCCCTGTTGCCGATAATAAATAGGAATCTCAATAATAAAACTTGTTCCTTTACCAAGTACAGATTCACAAAATAATTTTCCTTTGTGTTTATCTACAATAATTTGGTAGCTCACTGATAAACCCAATCCCGTACCTTTGCCTACTTCTTTAGTGGTGAAAAAGGGGTCAAAAAGTTTTGATATTATATTTTCAGGAATACCGAAGCCGTTATCGTAAATGCAAATTTGAGCGGTATTTTCGTTGATTTTTTTAGTGTTAATAGTAATTTGAGGGATAAAACTAAAATTATTTGAATAACTATTTTCTCTTATTCCTTCCTCTAAGGCATCAATTGCGTTAACTAAGATATTCATAAATACTTGATTTAGTTGAGAAGGATAGCATTCAATTAAAGGAAGAGTGCCGTATTCTTTAATAATCGCAATCCCAGAAACATCAAGTTTTGGCTTTAAACGGTTTTGTAAAATCATTAACGTAGAATCTATACCTTCATGAATATTGACTTTCTTGAATTCAGATTCATCTAACCGTGAAAAATTACGTAATGATAAAACAATCTCTCGAATGCGTCTTGTACCTTCTTCCATTGAGCGAATAATGTTTCTCAAATCTATTTTAAGAAAATCAAATTCTATATTGTCAATTTTTTTCTGAATTTCTTGTGCTGGATTTGGGTAATGTCTTTGATATACTTCTACAAGTCCGATTAAATCTTGGGTATATTCGCTAATAAAAGAAAGGTTTGCATGAATAAAGTTAGCGGGATTGTTAATTTCGTGAGCTACACCTGCTACCATTTGACCTAAACCGGACATTTTTTCAGTTTGAATCAGTTGTGCTTGGGTAAGTTGTAATTTTTTAATAGTGTTTTCTAACTCAACAGCTTTTTCTTGTACCTCAATTTCAGCTAATTTTTGCTTAGTGATATCAGTTACGCAACCGAACCAAATTATTGAATTATCAGATTGTAATTCTGGTTTAGAAATGTCTTTTAACCATTTTTGTTTATTACTTCGGGTTGTAATTCTATATTCGTATTCCAAATTATTTAAGGTTTTAGCTGAAGTAGTAATACTTTCTTTTATTTCAGAAATATCATCGGGGTGGACTAGTGCAAACAATAAATCAACATTTTCATAAACTAAAGAAGGTTCTATTTCATAAATGTCTTGACATCCAGAAGATATAGAAGGAAATGACATTTTACGCTGGGGAGTTAAGCAAAATTCGTAAATCATCCCCGGTACATTATCCGTGAGTTTTTTTAGTCTTGCTTCAGTTTTATGGAGTGCTGCGGTACGTTGTTCAATTCTTAGTTCTAATGTTTCATTAAGTTCTTGAAGCGCATATTCGGCTTGTTTTCGCTCGGTAATATCAACAACACAGCCATCCCAAATAATTAAATTATCTGGTTTTAATTGAGGTTTAGAAATGCCTTTTAACCATTTATATTTACCACTTGGAGTAGTAATCCGCCATTCATATTCCCAATTTTGTAGAGTTTGAGCAGAATTGGCAATTGCTTGCTTGACTCCACCAATATCGTCGGGATGAATCATTGTAAACAACAAATCACCATCATCACACACCTGTTGCGGTTCAACTTCCCAAATATCTTGACACCCAGAAGAAACATATAGAAAAGACTTCGCACCATCGGGGTTTAGTTGAAACTGGTAAATCATCCCCGGTACGTTATCTGCTAACCGACAAAGACGAGTTTCAGTTTCACGTAACTGTGCTGTACGTTGTTTTACTTTAACTTCTAATGTTTCATTTAGCTTTTTGAGTTTTTCTTCTGTTTGTTTTCCTTCGGTAATATTGTCAAAAAAACCAAAAATACCCACCACGTTACCTTCACTATCGCGTAAAGGAATTTTACTCGTATCTAACCAAAATAGATTTCCATCAGCTTGAACTTGAGTTTCAATAATATTTAATTCGGGCACACCACTATCCATAACCCGCTTATCGCATTGGCGATAAAAATCCGCTTCCTCTTTTGTCCAAGGTAAATCATAATCGTTTTTACCCACTATATTGGACGGTTCACCAATACCAGCATCATCAGCAAAATTGCGGTTGCAGCCCAGATAAACCGAATTCCGATCTTTCCAGAACACAGAATGCGGGATATTATCGATCGCAAGTTGAAATAATTGTTGCGAGGATTGTAATTCTGCTTTTAACTGCTGATTTTCCTGCTTGAGGGATTCATAAATACTTTTATCAACAGCGATCGAATTTTCAGTCATGGTAGAAGTTTTATTTATAATTACAGCGTTCAGTATTTATGATTCCCAAATATCAGTGAGCAGTGAACAGTTACAGCCGATTTCATCTGAATGAGGTACAGAACATATCGTTATAAGGCAAGGGAGCAGGGGGGCAGGGGGAATGTACCTCGTTTACCTGCAAAGTGCTGTATCAGTTATCAGTGAACAGTTAGGAGTTAGAAATGTAGTGGGAGCGTCTTGCTTTCTGCCGACAATAAAGCTGTAAATTTCTAATTTCTCCCCATCACCCCACCACCCATTACCAATCACCCATTACCAATTAGCCATTACCAATAAGCCATTAGCCAATAATCATGAAATTAATTTTATACAGCAAACCGGGATGTCATTTATGCGAGGGTTTGCTCTCAAAGTTGGAAACAATAAAGCAAGCCCCGGATTTCGCGTCTTTAGATTTAGAAGTGCGAGATATTACGACTCGTGAAGATTGGTTTGCTGCTTATGAGTATGAAGTACCAGTGTTGTGCGTACTAAAAGATGATAATTTACAAACAATTCCCCGCCCTTCTCCTCGTGCTTCGGTAACACAGCTAGAAAAAACTCTCCGGAAGTATATTTAGGTATTTGTATATCGTGAAAAATGTTGCAGAATAGGCGCTGTTGCATAAATCAATCATATTTTTACGTCTTTTAAGCTGAAGACAATCTAAAATCTAAAATCTAAAATCCAAAATCCAAAATCCAATTGACGAGGTTGACTAAATGAAACTGCGTGAATTACTAGGTGCTATTGATGGTATGTCGCAATTACCACAACATCCCGCTATGGATGCTGAGGTAAACGGTTTGACGACGAATTCCCATGCTACCAATGTGGGGGATGTGTTTATTGGAATGCCGGGTACGCGAGTTGATGGCGGAGATTTTTGGGAAAGCGCTATCAAAGCTGGTGCGATCGCTGCTGTTATTTCTCCCCAAGCCTATGAAAAGTTTCCTCCCTTGGCTCCCCCTTATCAAGAAGGTGTTGACGGAAATTCTCCTTTGGTTATCGTCGCGGCAGATATGAAGTCAGCTTGCGCTCAATTAGCTGCGGCTTTCTTCGATTATCCCGGACAAAAATTAAAGTTAATTGGCGTTACGGGGACAAATGGTAAAACAACAACCAGCCATTTAATTGAATATTTTCTTAGTAAAGCTGAGTTACCTGCGGCTTTGATGGGAACTCTGTATACTCGCTGGAAGGGTTTTGTCCAAACTGCTGCTTATACTACCCCGTTTGCGGTGGAGTTACAAAAACAATTAAAAGCCGCTCTCGATGCTGGTAATGAATATGGAACAATGGAAGTAAGTTCCCATGCTTTGGCACAAGGAAGGGTTTTGGGTTGCAAGTTTGAAGTTGGAGTATTTACCAACCTGACTCAAGATCACCTAGATTACCACAAGGATATGGAAGATTATTTTGCTGCTAAAAGCTTACTATTCAATTCCGATTATCTCGCGGGAAGGGCAATAATTAACGCCGATGACTTGTATGGTAAGCGGTTAATAAAATCTTTAAGTGATGACAAAGTGTGGAGTTACAGCGTTAACGATTCCACTGCTGACTTATATATGAGTGACTTGAGTTATGAACCCAATGGCGTTAACGGCACCATGCACACGCCAAAAGGTGACGTAGCTTTTAGTTCGCCACTAGTCGGACAATTTAACCTAGAAAATCTATTAGCAGCCGTAGGAGCCGTTCTAAACTTCGATTTAGATTTACAAATTATAGCTGCTGCGATACCCGAATTTGAGGGAGTTCCCGGACGTATGGAAAGAGTCCAAATTGACTCAAACCAAGATATCAGCGTGATTGTAGATTACGCTCACACTCCCGATAGTTTAGAAAACTTGTTAAAAGCATCACGCCCATTTATTCCGGGTAAAATGATTTGCGTATTCGGTTGTGGTGGAGACAGAGACAAAACTAAGCGTCCCAAAATGGGTAAAATCGCCGCTGAGAAAGCCGATTTAGCCGTAGTTACTTCCGATAATCCCCGCACCGAAGATCCAGAAGCCATTTTACAAGATATCTTGACTGGAATTCCCGATACAGTTGAACCGATGGTGATTGGTGACAGAGCTACGGCAATTCGTACTGCAATTATGCAAGCCAAATCCGGAGACGGAATATTATTAGCAGGTAAAGGACACGAAGATTACCAAATCCTCGGTACGGAAAAGATTCACTTTGACGATAGAGAACACGCGCGGGAAGCTTTGGGGGAGAGGATGGGGTGATGGGGTGATAGGGAGAGGGAGTAGAGGGGGTAGATTAAGTAATTCATAACTCCTAATTCCTAACTCCTAACTCCTAACTCAATTCTAATTTTCGATCTTTTTGTGAAAAAATTACACTTAGGGGGGAGAATCTAAGAAAGTATTATTTATTGCTATATACTTCTTGGGTTTTCCTTTTTTTGTTTTCTGTAGTTGTTATGAATTTATCTCCACCTCAGAACTTATCTATCTATCAGTTGGCAATGGATGTACAACTGCCTCCGAAACGTCTAATTCTTAGTTCTGCAACTCTGCTGTCAATGGTAAAGTCACAAATTGATTTACTAATAGAACAGAAAATCTCGGCTACTATTGTGGCTAAATTTCCACCGTTAAATATTTTTGAGTCGGAATTAAAGCGTTATCACCAGCATTTAGGTGATGCTACTATTTATAATTGCCAACTGGCTCAGGTTGGAGAAGTTAAAGCGGATATTAATGCGGATGTTTCAGTTATAAAATCCTATCGTTTGCTGCAACTGATCGCGGATAATCCCCAAATTGAGCGAGAATACTTTTTAATTATTTTGTCTGCGGAATTTTGCAGCTTGATTTTGGCACATCGTCCTTCTAAGATTAAAAAGCAAGTTTTAAATCAAAGAAATAATCAAAAAATTCCGTCGATGGTAACTGTTCATACTTTTGACGGTAATGTAATTCAACGAGTATTAAATGGTATAAAAAATTTTATTAACTCAAAAGATTTTTATAAAATAACTGACGAATTTATTTATCCTCAAGTACCAGAAGCAGCGTTCACAAGTCAATTATTTATGACACAAGTTAAAAAACAAGAAGAAATAAATTCTCGAAAATACAAAAGTCGTTTCAGCAATTTTAAACAGCATAATCAAACACTTCGTAGCAAGTTACAAGCCAAGGATGAATATTTAAGGAATGTGTGTCAAGAATTACTTTCTCCTCTGACGCACATCAAGACAGCACTTTCGCTGTTAAACTCTCCAAGTATGAAAGCACCTCAGCGACAGCGTTATTTGGACATGATTAAACGAGAGTGCGATCGCCAAAATTATTTGATGACTGGCGTAATGGATCTCGTCGAGTTGGAACGTAATTTAGACAATACTTTTTTGGAACCTGTATGTCTGTCTGAGATAGTTCCAGGTGTTGTCAGCACCTACCAACCTCTAGCACAAGAAAGAGGCATCATGCTCGCATATACCGTACCAAACGATTTACCTCATGTTTGGTGTGTCAGCGGTGGCTTAAGACAAATTGTAATTAACCTTCTTTCTAACTGCATCAAATTTACACCTAATGGCGGTCAAGTTTGGGTAAGAACTCGCTTACACCCAGGTTACGTACAGTTAGAATTCCGCGATACTGGTATAGGCATCCCGGAACCGGAAATTTCTAAAATATTTAATCGTTTTTACAAAGTACGCCCCGTTGCCAACGAAGAAACAGCAAGCGCGGGTTTAGGTTTAACTATTGTAGAAAAATTAATTCAGCGTTGTGGTGGAAGTATTTCCGTCTCTTCAATTCCTGGTGAAGGTTCTAGTTTTAAAGTACTTTTAGCCAGCGTTTCGGGGTGATGTGGTGATGGGGTGATGGGGGGACAAGGGGACAAGGGGACAAGGGGATGGGGAGAGAGGTTAGCAATTAACAATTACCAATTACCAATTACCAATTACCAACTCCTAACTCCTAACTCCTAACTCCTAACTCCTAACTCCTAGCTCCTAACTCCTAACTCCTAACTCCTAACTCCTAACTCCTAACCTTTGACCTTTAACTTTTAACCCATATTGTGCAAATTTATCGAAGCAATTATTAGAATTACTGACTTCTTCCAAGGGCAGATAAATCGTTATGACTTCGCCATGTTGAGGGCGTTCGCGTACAGTCAATTTACCGCCAATAGCTTGGAATAAATGCTTGGTGGCAGCCAAATTCAGGCTAATTGTACCAGTTTCTGGTTGAAACGTTAGTAATTGACCAATTGCTTTACGAATGGGTGGCGTATTACAAGATTGGGCTGTTTTAATGTTTTGGGGAAAGTTCGGTTGCAGTTGCAGCTTCAACTGATGCCCAGCTTGAATTACTCGCACGCTTATATTGCTACCCGCAGGTAAGTTGCGAGTAAAGTTTTCTATCAAGCCAGTCAGAACTCGATCGAGCATGACTGGGTTCGTTACTACGGTAGGCAAAGAGGGCGGTAAAACCACATCCAATGTTAAATTTCGCCGATTTGCAGCTTGTTGCCAGCGAGGAATACTTTGCTGCAACATTTGCTCCAAACACATAGACGTTAGCTGAGAGCTTGATGGATTTGTGGAAGAAGATGTTTCTAATTCCGCAGCCCTAAACAGCAGCTCCATACGATCTATTTGTTCGGTGCATTCGCGATCGATAGATTGCAATCGTTTAATAACTTTGTCTGGTAAATCTTTCTGCTTTAACAATAAACGAGTTGTAGTCCGAATAGTTGTTAAAGGAGTACGCACTTCATGAGCAAAAGCTTGCAACAATTCTACGTCAGAACGAGATATATGTTTCGTTGATGTAGAAGTGGCATATTCGTGAGAGTCATGAACTTCTTCAAACTTACCTTCAAACTTACTTTTATGTTCTACCGTTGCTTTACCGTGAAATTTTGTTTCCTTATCGTGAGGCTCTGGATACTCTGCGAGCAACAACTGACTAAACTGCATAACCAGTCGATAATCAGGTGCAACCGGGTAATATTCTTGTACCAATTTATCCAATTCCATGAAGAAATCGGGATTACTTAGCATTACCCTACCAGCAAGAGCCTGCCATGCTTTTTCAATTACTTCTGGTTCAAAAGAGAATAAAAACTTGCTTTTTTCATTATCTTCTTCTGCTAAGACTAATATTAATGAAAACTTTTTTGTAAAAATTAGACAAAACTGTTCCTTCGACAAGGGATCTACCTTTAGCAGAGGTAAAACCGACTCATCAGAAAGATTTTCTGGTGTTGCGATCGCATCGCCGGACATATGAAAAGGCATCAAAGCCAAGGGATTAAATGGCTTAGCCGTAAAAGTTACAGTCCGTAAACACTGATTAAGCTTAGACTCGCACAATACAGGTGCGGGTGCAGCCAAAACTAATCCTTGATTGGCTAATGGTGCAACTACAGATAAAGAATTTAACAGCAACTGTTGAGCAACAGAAGTAGCTATACGCCATTGTTGTCGTGCTTTATGCGACGAACATTCAGCCTGAATAGCTCCCTTTGCAACTAAAATTTCCTTTAAACTCGGCAAAATCCACTTATACTCATACACTAGGGTTCACCCCTTTATTTCAAAGCGACTAACAGCTTCAGAAACTGGTGATTCACTATTACTTATGAGCTTACCTAAAATATATCTTCTAACAAAAGTAGTAGAACCGAACAACATTAGGTGCGATTTCCGTTTTCAGTTATCAGTAGCGAGTAACTTATTCTTCCGCCCATCTCCCCATCCCCCCATCCCCCCATCTCCCCATCTCTCCATCTCCCCATCTCTCCATCTCCCCATCTCTCCATCTCCCCATCCCCCCATCCCCCCATCTCTTCCCAAATTTCCCCCTGAAGACAGATGCGAATTCTTAACTGATGATTGATTGCAATTGGAGTTCGACAAGGGAGAACAGTTGTACGGACACATAAATTGGAGAATTTAAATGGCTTTGGGCGAAAATAGACGTGCTGTTGGTACATTTTCGAGTCGTAACGATCTTGAATATGCTCTGCGGGAACTTAGAGATGATGGCTTTGATATGAATAAAGTTTCTGTAATTGCTAGAAATAGTGATACTGGTAATCAAGTTGCTGGTGTAGAAACGACTGATGATGTTGGAAACAAAGCTGATGAAGGTGCGGCAGCAGGAGCGCTTACGGGTGGGGTTTTTGGAGGTATAACAGGTTTAATGGTG
Organism: Calothrix sp. CCY 0018; assembly: GCF_963920925.1. Classification (NCBI taxonomy): domain Bacteria; kingdom Bacillati; phylum Cyanobacteriota; class Cyanophyceae; order Nostocales; family Calotrichaceae; genus Calothrix; species Calothrix sp. CCY 0018. The sequence continues at coordinate 58,758 of NZ_CAWUDI010000017.1, forward strand.
GGCTTGAGTAGTTTAGTCATTCCTGGTGTTGGCCCAATATTGCTTGCTGGTGAGATTGCTACGGCTCTGATAACAACTGTTGCTGGGGCTGGTATTGGTGCTGCTAGTGGTGGTTTATTAGGTGCGCTGGCTGGCTTGGGAATTCCTGAAGAAAGAGCGCATATTTACAATTCTAGAATCGAGCGCGGCGATTATCTATTAATTTTTGATGGAACGGAAGCTTCTATTAATCGTGCTGAGCTTATTGTCAAAAATCGCAGTATTGAAGAATTTGAAATTTACAATGCTCCAAATCCGGTATTAAACAGTTCGGATAATGTAAATACAAAGGCGTTAAGCGAAGCTCTACCGAAGGTAATGGGCGATACAGATCCTCAAGTTGTAATTATTGACAGTCGCGAATCTGCATTTTAAAGGAAATGGGGAGCAGGAGTTAGGAGTTAGTAATTGTTCACTGCTCACTGTTCACTGCTCACTGCTCCCTGTTCCCAAGTAATTAATATTACTAAAACTAATATCTAATATAGGTTTTGTTGAATTTATAAAACTTTTGGATAGGAACTGTATTGATGAGAAGTAGGTCTTATAGAAAAATAATGTCGAGAGATTTCAACCTTTTACTTACAAGATTCTTGATTGATTTATTCGCTTCTCAAAACAGATCGAAAGTGTCAAGAGTGTAAAGGGTGAAATTATAGTTATTTTTTTTAACATAAGTATCTATAAATAACTAAGTCTTAGCAACAAAACATCAAAGTTATTGCGACTTAGGTCATGTTCAGTTGTTAATTCTTAATGAATTGTACAACTATTTATTAAATTTTTATATATACCAGTTTTTTAAAATACTCATTGTTCAGCAATAATGCTTAAATTAGCGTAAAAAAACTGCAATAACTCACTTCAGTGTAAAGATAGATAAATTTGCTGTATTGAGCTTCTGTAAACTGTTTTAAGTATGATTCTCAGTTAGATTTATTAAACTAATAGAAACTTTGAAAAAAGTGTGGCTAAATTTCACAAATTTGCTAACATCAAATAGCTGCTGTTCGGCGGCCTTGCATACACGCATTTAAAAACTCTTGACGAAGATGTCGAGTGCATATAAATGTAATCCCTTATGCTTTGTCGCACTGTTGATGGTTTACACCTCAAAGATTACAGGAAAACAACTGAGAGGCAAGTAAACTTATCCGATAGTTTTGGTTTAATTTAGTACCTTTTATGGTACTTGCTCAAATCCATCTTCGATTGTTTTTTTAACATTCGCTCCTCAACACAACACACGGATTTATTAATTGCTTAGAAGGGTCTATTAGGAGATTCAAATGAAAAAATTTATTCCTCTTCTCATTAGCGGTATTTTAGCTACAGGTGCAGTTGGTTGTGGTGAAGAAGCCGCTAAGACTGGTTCTGAGAATCCAATACAACCATCTGCAAGAGAAGCTAGCGAGACAGAAGGTTTAAATCAACCTTTAAGCGAACCTGGAGCAGTTCCTGGAGCGGAAAGCGCACCTATAGATCCAACTGCTGTAACCGAAGGCGCAGATCCGCTAGCAAGCGATTTATCAAAAGAAGTTAGTAAAAAGCTAAAAGAAAATTTACCAGCTAGCAACCTAGAAGTTACAGAGCAAGAAGGAGTTGTTACCGTTGGCGGTACAGTTTCTTCCCCTGAAGAACTTCAGCAAGTTGAACCTTTAACTACAGGAGTTAAAGGTGTGAAAGGAGTAAATGTTGAAGCAAATGTTGATGGTGCTGCTCCCGCTCCCGAAGATGTTGTACCTGGTGCTGAAGGTGCTGCTCCTGATGCTGAAGGTGACAATCCTCAGTAGTAAGTAGACCAAATTTATTTAATATCTAATAATGTAGAGACGTAATACCCATTCGTCTCTTTTATTTTGGATCGGGGATCGGGGATTGGGGATTGGGGATTGGGCATGGGGAATTAGCCAGGATGGTGCGTTGCGCTACGCGACAACACACCCTACGTCTATTACCTATTACCTATTACCTATTACCTATTACCCATTACCCATTACCTATTCCTTTTTCACACTCAAGACTGCAACAATTCCACCCGTACCAAGTAAAGCTAACATTGAAGGAATTAACGGCAACCAACCGCCTTTTGTTAATGCAAACCAACAAAGTATATATAAAATAATTGCAGCGCTACTAATTGCTATTGTTTGATGTATTCGGTTTTGCCAGAACCAAATTATTATTCCACCCGTACTAGAAAATAATAAAACTAAAATAGTATCTCCCCATTGAGGAAACCACCATAATAAAGTTCGGTTGTCTTCTACCGCACTCAAAATTTGACTTATTGCATGAGCATGAATAAATAATCCTCTAATTTCTCCGTAAGCTGTATCGTGAGTATCGCGAATGCTTGTTGCTGTAATGCCAATTAATACGATTCTATCTTTTACCCAATCAGGATTAAAATTATGACTATTTTCTAAAACATCTCTGATGGTAACTTGTTGGGCGATTGTAGGGGTATTACGATAATTAATTAATAGTTGATTCCCGCTGGCATCTAAGTTTTGATATCCACCACTTTGAGGCTGTAAGCGTTTGATAACAGTATCGCCAAACTGCCAATTTTTATCTACTGTTGTAACAGGAATTCCTTTAGATGTAGATGTAGATTTAGATTTAAAATATCTATATAATAATTGCCAAGCAAAAGAATAAGTTGTGGTACAACGAGAGATATTTGCAATCGGATTGGGACTCCGGGATAATAAATACCTCCTAATGGTGTCTTCTTGATTTTGATTTTGCAATTTATCATCAAATAAATCGACGTATCCTACTTGTTTTTTGGCAATATTTGGTGGTGGTGCAACACTATTTTTGAGATTATTTCCCGCACAAATGGCAATTAAATTTTTATTTTCTTTCCATTGATTAAGTAGGGTTTGTTGCCGATTGTTTTTATTATCGTTTGTAAGTACGGGTTGATCTCGAAATATATCTACTCCAATCGCTGCTGGTTGATATGTTTGAATTTTTTCTACAAGCTGGCTTAAAGTTTGATCTGGTATGGGATAACCGTATTTATTACTACTAATATCTTCTTCATCAGCACCAATAATTAAAATTCGCTTGTCTGCTTTTTCAACAGGCATTTTTTGCATTAAAAAATCAAAGGCTTTTAATTCCCAGGGTTGCATTATTCCCAACCATCTCAAACCCATCAACAATACTGTAATAATTACGCTGCTAAAGATTACGGTAGAAATTTTTGGTTTAACATATGCTCTACTAGATGAAGGTGAAGGAGAAGGAATATCAATATTTCGTAATTGCTGCCAAGTCGGGGGAATTTCTGCGGGATTTTGAAAAATTACGGGTAGCCAAGATGCACCGGGAAATTCTCCTTCTATTCCCTGCAATCTTTCTCTTGCTTCTCTTACTGCTAAATAAAAAGATTCACCTCCAGCAAAAATTGTTAGAAAATGTTTTAAGAATTGCTGCGCTACACTATCGGGCACGGGTTCCCGCATCACAATGATTTGCGGTATGTGTAAATCTATTAACTGAGCGGCTAAACCTAAACCTTCGCAGGAGTTAAAAATCGCTAGCTGCAAACCTCTTTCGATGGCTTTATGGAGAGCATTTTTTAATTCATTAATTGTTAAACTATCGCTGTTATTAATATAAATATTGCCGATATTATCGTCGCACTGAGTATTACTATGTCCGGCAAAAAATAGAATATCCCATCCCTTTTTATCCCAAAGCAATTCATCTAATTCTCTGCGCTGGGGTTCTACTAAAAATACTGTTTCCGCATCTTTTAGTTGTGTAATAACCTTTTTGTCTGTTTCAACGTCAATTCCGTTACTATCACCAATAATGGCTAAAATTCTCACTTTTTTACCGGAAGTATGTTTGATTTTTCCCGGTTCAAAATTCAAAGAACTTAAAGACATTTCTGTACGAGGATAATCATCAAAAAACTGCCAGTTGTACCAAGGAATTTTGCGTAATTGATTATCTTCGGTTTGAATAATAAAATGAATTTCGTCTTCAGGATGCAATTCTTTACGCAATTGACGCTCTATTGGGCGAAATTCTGGAGAATCTAACCAATTATCCAAATTTATTTTCAACTGCTGACAAACATCGTTAAAATCAGCATGACTAACGTGAGTTATATCTGCTTCATCAATAGTTATATCGTCATCGTCATCTTCATCTTCATCTCGATCCAAAGTTAAAGGCTGAATGCTGCGAATATTAATTGAACGGGCTTTGTATAATAATTCGTAAAAAAGTTGCCAGCGACGATAAAGTTCTACTAATTCGGGTATTGCTGGTAAGCTGCCAGTAAATTGCATTACTTTACCAGATAATTTTAATTGAGCAGTTACGAAGGGAAAGCCTGTTTGTACACTTCCTTTTCCTAAATTTAATACGACTACTTTACTCATGATTTCCTGGCATTTCAATCGCAAAATCTTCGGTGATGCTAAAGTTATCCAGCGCAACTTCTACGCTAAATTTTTTACCTATCGGACAAGTAAACCGTTTTAACTGAATTAAGTTATCTTGAGTGCGCGATTCTAGTTGCTGCAACACTTTCCCGGTGCGCGATCGCAATGCTAATTTCATGTTTGCTGGTAAGTAAGTTTCGCCAGCAGCAGGGTGTAACTGGATACGAACGCCGATTTTATTATCGTTTTCCCTAGTTAAACCAATTAGCAATGCTACCGATTTATTACCTAGCTGTATTCCTAAATCAATTATTTTTGCTGCTTCCACAGTCATTTCTTTAGAAGCATCACGTTGTCTGAAAGCAAAAGCTAGATTTCCGGTATCGGGATTTATTAATGTATCTAAAGATTGCCAACCAGTTTCAAATGCTGACTCAAACCATTGTCCTAAATTTACCGCAGCTTTGTTAATTACTTGGGTAATTACTTCGCGTCTATTTTCCCTTTGCTGTTGTTGATATAGTTGTTTTCTTAAGCTATCGTCGCCAATAAATGCCCCCCATTTTCTAAAAGGTACATCTAAACGCGGTGAATAAAGATTTGATTCATTGAAAATTTCTAGTAATTCTTGTATTTCAGCTTTGGATAAAACGGGTAATGCTTCTACTACGGGTTTTGGAGTAGGAAAAAGTTCGATTCCCATCCACATTGCTGTTAAATCTTCGGTTAATTCTTCAACTGCAATAGAATAAGTTTCATCTGTTAAATCATGTTCGCCAATTTCTTTTAACTGCTGATTAGTTGTATATCCACATATTCGTAACCAGCATTCTGATAAATTTATTTCTACTGCTAAATAGTAATTACCTACCCACTGCGGTAAATCAACCCACTCGCGAGGAACTTTGAATTCGGAAAAATCTTTGTCTTCGTGAGGTATTAATATCAGTTTCGCTGTATCTAATTCAATTGCTGTACCGTTAACTACATTCCAAATACTAGATAAATCGTTTTTTTGCCAAATCTTTAGGTTTTGAGATGATAAATCTGTTTCGTTTTGAATATAATCTTGCAAATATTCTAAAACAGTATTTGTACAAAGAGAATTTAGATAACTTCTCCAACGTGCGGTTGCATTATCATAATGATGCTGTTGCGTTTCTTTCCATATCTTTTCTCGTTGCTGTTGAGAAAATTCGATAAAAATCTGTTCTGGGTAAATTAATGCTAAATCATTTATAGTTAAATTCATTTTATGCCTCTACTTTTTGATTTTGGTTTTGATTTTGATATAATGCGGCTTGATTTGCTACGAGCCAATTTTCAATAAAGCTCTCTACCTTTTCAACAGCAGAATTAAATTGTTGTAGTTTAATTTCTAGTTTATCTTCAACTTCTACGGAAAATGGTTGCTGAATTTTAACAATGCTGTTTTTCGCTTTAATATAAGCATCAGCTAAAGAATCTCTGATGTCCATATTTTTAATTCTTTGCTGGTTATATTCATTCAATGTATCCAGATAAGGGATTAAGTTTAATTTATCCGATTCATTTATTTTATTTAAAAACGTTTTTGCTAATATTTGACGAAAGAAGTTTTTGCTATGAATGCTCAAATATCCTTTAACATCATTGAGTTTATCTTTACAAAGACGATCTATCTCTCGCGCACCAAGTTTTTTTTCTGAAATATCGCTATAGCGTTTAATAAATGCTTTCAAGATAGTTTTAATACTCCTTTGAAAATAACGAGCTACCTGATATTGTTTTTCTAAATTAAGAATTTCTAAAAAGTCATTCTGATTGATTTCTAAACCCAACCAAAGCAGTAATGATTTTTGTTCTGATTTTTCTAAACCTTGAAATTCTTTTAAAATAATATTTCTGACTTCTTTTGATTGTTGTTGCGTTTCTTCCTCAATCAATTCATTTGTCGATTCGGCTGCTATTTCATTAATATAATTGTGTTCTTCAATAGATACCAGTCGTTTGCTTTGTAAATTTCGTACTGCTTCCACGCAGGTTGCTAGCATCTGTTTGATAGTTTGGCGATCGCTCAATGTATCTTCAATTTCCAAACGTCGAATTTGTTTGTTATAACGGATTGCAATTAAATCGAGTTGTTCGTTTGTTAGTGCTGTTGTCGGTGGTTTGCGATGATGGCTGCCATCGCTGCCATCGCTGCTAGGTGGATAAAGCTCTAAAAATAACTCATTAAAAGCTTGCCAAACCAGAGAATACTTGATGAGATTACTTTTAGAAATTCCAAAATTAGTTAAAGCTTGCTCTAATTTACTTTTAGTTGTATTTCGCAGCAAGCCATTATCCGAGTATTTTAAAGACTTTGTTTTTAATTCTCCAACGATTTTATTTTTTATAGTTCTATTTAGAGCTACACTAGCGTAACTTTGTAAAGCTGTTTGAGATTCAAAAGAATATCCTCTTAGTAAATAAGCTGGTGCTAAGGCAATTTCAACACCCATGATAAAACAGTCTTCTAAAGCATAGTATGAACCGGAATTAGAAGTTAGTTTTAACTTTTGGCTAACGTCTCTAGCTGCATAAAAGCAAATTAACTGTAAATAGTTAAACAAACATAATTTGGCAAGTTTGTAACAGATGGTATAGCTGAAAGTTACAGCTAAATTTGCTTGATGACTCCACAAAAAATAATAACTTTTGCGAGCTTCTAGTAAGAATTGCAGAAAATATTGTGCCAATTCATCTTCGCTAGCCCCACAGCTATCTTCAATCAGATTTTCTAAAAAAGGTTTTAATCCTCGGTGAGTTTCTTGCTGAGTAAGTACGCTGGCGGTACCTCTGAAATTATCTCGTAAGGATATACCTGTTAAAAATCTATTAATAATTTGTTGATATTTAGACATTTTTCTAGTTTCTTATGATCTATTTTTTAGATTAATCGCTTCGTTACACCCCAAGTTTTAAGAAATAAAAACACGTCTACTTTTATTTATTGGTACTGATGTATAACGATTATGCAGATAAGGGATTTATATTTCTATTTAATTTAATGTATCAGGAAAAATACTGATTAAACTTAAAAAAAACGTAAAAATATATGATCTTTATATGCTGCTTGTTTGAGAGAACAATCAAGCAGATAAGTAGCTCGGCGTGAATAAATATAGCTGTGATTTGTCATTGCGACGAGGTACGAGGAAGCCATCGCTACTGTTTCGAGTTTTTTACATTTCTTTACATAGTTAGTTTTATTTTGGCTAACTTACTTATATGTTTTAGATGTTCGGAGACGTTGCAGTATGCCATCTCTAGATTTTTTTCAAAAAATTTCTCTAAAAATATTCTACTCCTGCATACAGCTTCTACAGCTAAACCAATTGCTTAATAGAAGATAATTAAAGACTATCAAAAAAATGAAAAACTCTAAATTATTAGGCTTGGCTTTAGCATCACTTTCTACCCTTACTTGTGCATCATTTGCGATGACTACAGATATCAAGTTAGGAGATAAAGGAATTCAAGTTGTACAAGCCCAAGCAGCAGCAGAATCCACTAACCGCAGTCAAGTACGCAGTAATTTACAACAAAACGGTTGGGATGTTGTTTGGGGACACAACTTTACTGAAGGTGATTGGGTAGAAGGAACAGGTGCGATCGCAACTTCTGTTGCATCGGAAAGTCCGGGACCATTCATGAAATGGTTTGATTACAAATTAGAGCAAAACTTACAAAAGCTTGCTCGTAATTCGACTCAATTAACAACCAGTAGGTTGAAAAGCATTGTCCTCCAATCATTGAAATCAAAGCGAATTGTTCAAAACGATCAATTGCAACTTCAAGCAGGATTTGTAACTTACAAACGGTGGAAACGTGTAGTTTACAGTGAACCACACACTTATAAATGCAAGCAGCGTTTACCTTTTGGAGGTTGGACGTGGAGTGTCTGCTCAACAACGAAAACAGTAGATAAATCTGTTCCACTACCAAATTGGCATCAGTTTTATGTACGTTACAGATTGCGATGATTTTCTCACAAGTTTGAATAAATAAATTGGAATAATTAAAAGTTCATCAAGGAAGAGAGAATAAGGACTTAATTAGAAGAACGTAATCGGGAAAGTTAGATTTTAACTGGTTTATTTTCATAGTAGTTGTAGAGACGCTATATATAGCGTCTCTACTTTTTTGCTCGGCTAATTTTCAAATAATTTATAAAAAAAATTCCTACCCCTGCATACGACTTCTACAGCTAGACCAACTGCTTAATACAAGGCTTTAGTAATTAGTCAGCGCGATCGCAAAAAGAAATTTAAAAAAATATTCTACCCCTGCATACCGCTTCTACAACTAGACCAACTGCTTAATAGATAACAAAATTTGCATTAGGAAACAATATCATGTCTAACTTCAAAACTGTACACGGAACTCACGGTAACGATAACTTAAACTATACAGGACAACATCATAAATATGTAGTTTATGGTCGAGGTGGTAACGACTCTATCTATGGTGGTTATGGTGATGATAAGTTATTTGGAGAGCATGGACACGACTTTTTATATGGTCAAGGTGGTAATGACGAGCTATATGGTGGTGATGGAAATGACTATCTATATGGTGGTGATGGAAAGGATAAACTTTACGGTGGAGATGGTAATGACTATCTTATAGGTAATAGTGGAAAAGATTATTACGATGGTGGACATGGTTCGGATCATGTTTCTTATTACTACCATACCGAAGATATTCATGGGGATTTAGAAAAAGGTGTCGTCAGTTTTTCTGATTCACACTACGAAGAAACTCTGAAAAATATTGAAAACTTAACAGGGGGTTCTGGAAACGACAAGCTTAAAGGCGATCGCGGTAATAATACTTTAAATGGTGGTGAGGGGGACGATAAACTTTACGGCCGGGGTGGTGATGACTATCTTTTTGGTGGTTATGGCAACGATAAACTTGAAGGTGATGAAGGTGATGACTATCTATACGGTGGTTATGGCAACGATAAACTTGATGGTGATAAAGGTGATGACTACGTATATGGTGGTTATGGCAACGATAAACTTGAAGGTGATAAAGGCAATGATTATCTAAATGGTGGTTGGGGAAATGATTCTCTCTACGGTGGACACGGCCATGACAATATTCTTGGTGATTTCGGAAACGATAAGTTGGTTGGTGGTTCTGGTAACGATACTTTGGATGGCTATGGTGCTTTTGGAAATACTTCGAGAAGTCATGAATCCGATATTCTGACTGGTGGTGATGGATCTGACCTTTTTGTTTTAGGGTCGAAAGACTTTTCCAGCTATAATACTTACTATTTAGGTAATGGTCATGCTACTATCACTGACTTTGACAGTCATGAAGGTGATACAATTCAGGTCTATGGTAGCAGTAGCCATTACGACTTAAGTTTTGAAAATTTGTCGGGTGGTCACTCGTTAGACACTTTAATCAAAAGTAACGGAGATTTGATTGCTGTTGTTGAAGATACTACTCATGTTAACCTTCACCAAGATTTTACTTTTGTCTAAGTCATTCAAATAGCCTACTGAATTGATTTTGATGGATTGGTTTTCATTGTTATTTCTAGGAGACGTAGCACTGCTACGTCTTCTAAGAAACTTCTTGTACAGTGGGCTGTTCGACAACATCTAAGCCAAGTGATTTGGCTGTTTTTTTCAAATTACGAACAGCTCGTTCTTTGTATTTTTGCTGATAATAATCAGCACCAGGATCAACATAAGATTCGCCATATTTCCATAAATGGTAAAAAATACGAGCGAGTTTGTGAGCAGTGGCAGTAATTGCTTTTGGCGCACCAAGTTGGGCTTTTTTTCGACGATAGAAAGCACCAATGGCAGATTTGGAGGAAGCAACAGATTGAGCGGCAACCCGTAAAGCAGTAGCAGCGCGATTCACAACTGTACGGGTTTTAGAACTAAGAACTTTACCACCACTAATACGACTACCAGGACATAAACCAAGCCAGGAAGCAAAATGCTTTGCTGTTGGAAAGCGTGATGGATCAAGTCCAACTTCAGATATCAGGGTTTGAACAGTTAAAACACCCATTCCATCAATGCTGGTAAAATCGACACCAGTAATCCGGTAAAGATGAGAACGCAAATCAAATTTTGGTGCGTTACCTTTAGGCTTCTTAGCCCGATTTTGAGGTGGTAAAGGTTTTGTATGTTGGCTTTTATCTTCTAAGGAAGCTAAATATTCTTCAATCTGGATATCGCACTGTTGAATTTGAGTTCGATAAATTTCATACAGATACAATTCTTGTTGAAGTACAAATATATGCTCAGCACGATAATCACCACTCAAGGCTTTCTCAATCTCAGCTACACTACTTTTGACACGACAATCTCGCATTGTCGCTAATATTTTTGGGTCACGTTCCCCATTCATGATTGCACGTAGTATTTTTAATCCCGTAACTCCAGTAATATCGCTCAAAACTTGATGTAACTGTAAGTTCATCTGCGAGAGAGCTTTTTGCATTCTTAGTACGTGTACGCTACTACTACGGATTAAATTATCTCTTTGTCGAATGTAACTTCGTAGTACGCAAATTTCGTCATCCGGTCTAAAAGAACCCGACAACAACCCATAGCTGTGTAATTTTTGTATCCATTGACAATCAAGTACATCACTTTTTCGTCCTGGAACTGTTTTGATATAGTGGGCATTTACCAATCTAACTTCAAAACCGTTTTCTTCTAAAATTTGAAATAATGGAATCCAATAAACTCCGGTTGATTCCATTGCCACAGTGGTAACTCCACATTGTTTTAGCCAATCGGCTATTTGATTTAAATCAGGTGTGAAGCAGCCAAAACGACGTACATTTTCACAATCTCGCTCTGCTGGGACGCTTACCCAATGTTCCGATGCTCCGATATCAATCCCTGCTGGATTTGGGTTGATTAGTTCAAATTCTTTAACATTTTTAGACTGGGATTTTTTGGTAAAAGATGATTGCTTGTTTTGGTTTTGTCGTTTTGGCATCTTAATTCACCCTGTGATTCTTCAAGAGTAAAATGCACTCGTGACCTGGACTACGAATAATATATGATTCTTCTAAACGGGATAGTACGCATATAACATGCTCCTTCACCAATGTTCTGTTCGTAAATTGTCCAGAACCAGGCTCTACAACGGGTTATAAACTCACCATTGACGATTCGGTTTTAGCTGTCTGAGTGCCTTTCTAGAATACCGCGCTTTGAAAGTTTCTTTCATTACTGTTGGGGAGAAAGTCCCCCCATGACCCGCTCTACACAGTTTTGGGTAAAACAAATCGTTAATACAATAAATATTACACTATGTAAATATCTGTATTTTTTTCTATATTTTTTAAACTAACTATATCGCTACCTAAGTAGATATATATCATAAATGATACAATACGACTAAATAAAATAAATAATTCTAGTTAACTAAAATTAAGTCATATGAAGATTTTAAAGCATAAATTCAAACTATTCCTGGCGATAACTTTAGGATTTAGTAGCTTAATAATTTATCCCAATTTAGTTACAGCACAAAGTAATACTCAAGAAGACGATTTTCCCGCAGCGCCGGATACTGGTACTCCTACAGGAACTTCCACACCAGGAGGTTCTCGTCCCCAGAAAAATTGCCCGCAAACGAAGTTACCTTTACGGGCTTTAGTTGCTAATAACGGTAAAGATTTTACTGTTTCTGAATATCCAAATTTATTATTTAACGTTCCCTATGCTTCTAATCAAATTCGTAACATTGAATTTGCTTTAAAAGATCCAGCAGAAATGAAAACGGTATACCGTACTGCTATCAAGTTAACTGGGAAGGCAGGAATAGTTAAGGTATCAATTCCTCAACAGGCAAAATATGCATTGAAAGCAAATAAAGATTATCGTTGGAATTTAATTTTATATTGCGTAGGAAATAAAACCGACGAACCAGACCAAAATTTAATGGGATGGATCAGACGAGTCCCGATGACATCTCAGTTAAAATCGCAGAAATATCAAAGTTATATTCAAAATAATATTTGGTATGACGGTATTCATTTATTAGCTGAAAACTATTTTGCTAATCCCAATAATAGCAAATTAAAAGCAGATTGGAATGATTTATCTAAGTCGCTGAAGTGGGATAATTTAGATAAAAATGGCTTTGCTGAAACTGTTTTGGTTGAACCAAGGGAATAAACCTCACCCTGTCTTTACAGACATCCCTCTCCTTATTAAGGAGAGGGAACGAGGGTGAGGTTATTAAACTAATATATTTCTAATAAATTTCCAACAGAAATATAAACACTCCAATCACAAGGTTTGTTAGGATATTTTCTTCTATATACTATTGAGAAACCCGGTTTTTTGAAAGAAACGGGTTTTTTCATTTCTATAAAAAATTTATCAAATTGAAAAATCAGCAAGAAAAAAATTATAAACCTGCATACCGCTTGTGCAGCTAGACCAATTAATAAATAGAAAGCGAGGTTAACTGATTCACAATCATTGCTCGCACTCTAATTGTAAGGAAACTCAATCAAATTAGGTCTAACATCATGATTACTAAGAAAATTTCTTTAGCTTTATCCACTTTGGGTGCAATTGCTTGCTTAATCATTCCTACAGAAGCAAACGCTCAAAGCTACAGACGATTTTCTAGACCCAGAACCAGAAATCGAATACAGCTAACAACTCCAGGTTTTGGAACACGAAGAACTTCAGGAAAAACAAGAACTTCAACAATGACAAATTCTACAGGAAGAACTACTAAAACAATAAATACTCAAGGAACAAGAACTGAGGTAACAACAAGTGGTTCAGGAAGAACAGTAACTGAAACAAAAAGAACTTCAAAGAAAAGTAATTTTTCAATAAAAATGCCTTCTTCAATAAGAATACGTTTTTAACGGATGAAGTTATTCGGTTGGGTTAGACAGGTTTACCAAATTTTACTTGTAACGAGAATTTTCGTAACCCAACATCATGATTATGGATAATAATCGTAGAATATTGATAAAAAGAATGTTGGGTTACGGTTCAAATACAAATTATTCGTTTAAAAACATATTTTATTGTGAACCTAACCCAACCTACAAGCTATTACCCACTACCCATTACCTATTTACAACCAATTGCCAACTAAAATATAAGCCCCCCAATCATAAGGTTCGTTACGATATTTTCCTGCAAATACTAATGCTTTCTGCGCTCGATGTAAGGCTTCGGCTTTACTAACTCCGGCGTTCAATTCCTGATAAAATCTCTCGATCAATTTAATCGTAAATTCATCATTTACTTTCCACAAAGTTGCTAAGGTACTATCGGCACCTGCTCTTACTGCTAAACCTGCTAATCCTAATGTGGCTCTGTTGTCACCGCTAGCGGTTTGACAAGCGCTTAAAACTAATAGCTCGATGCGATTTGATGTTTGTCGATTTTCACCACTTAATAATCTATTTATATCATTTGGTCGCAACAGTTCATTGTAAGCGAGTATATAGGTTTGTTCTGGATCTGAACTGAAGTTTCCGTGGGTTGCTAAATGAAGTACGGAAAAGTTTTCATTTTTTAGTTTTTGCTGTAAAGCTTTTTGATTGAATTGTTGATTTAACAAGCTTTGAGTGGATGCTAATTCTGAAATTTGGTTTAATTCTTCTTTAGCATTTATAGCTTCAAATTGCCGGTTTTCTACTTCCAATGCTTCACTGATTCCACCTGCTAAAATTTTAAGTTTTTCAGAAGAAGGACGCAAATTAAACAGTTGAGAAGTTGGTAAAACGCTTAAAGCATATTTTTTTTCAACCAAATATTCCTTGTTTTTTTGGTCGTATAAAACAGCCATTGGAATATTACGCAGTTCGGTATCGAGAACGAATACTAAGGTTTCTACTGCTTGATTTTTTTCTAGTTCTGTTTCAAGGGGTTTTATCAACCATTGATATACAGTTTGAGAGTTTTCATTTGCTGTTTCGGTGTCTCGTTTGGCTATGGCTTTGCGTAATTTTTGAGCAGTTTTTTCAACTTCATTTCTGGTAACTGAATTGCTGAAAGATTTGAATTGCTCTCCGGGTAGCTTGTAAACAACTTCTAATCTATTTTCTAAAATAATTGGATAGATAAATGCTGCATTTTTTCCAATTTGAGTATTTTGTTGATTTCTAGCTACAGAAGCAAGATTACAGCGCAAAAAGTTTTCTAATTCGGCTAGTTGGAGGGAGTCAATTAAGTTAATCGCTGATGTTAAATTCTTTTGAGGTAATGAACCATTTTCTGTGTTTGTTAAAAGTAAATTAACTAACTGTCGATAAACTGGTTCGACGTTATCGCGGAAGGAAAATTGGACATCTGAATTTATACTGAGTAAATCATCGCGGACTAATTCTAAAGTATTGACTGCTGCTTGATAATTAGCAACAGCTTTTGGTTTATCTCCTTGAATATTCGCTAATCTTCCTAATTGCCATTGCCACTGATAAGCTATACTTGGTGCCTGTGAAGGTTGAGCTAGTAATAAAGCTTCTGAGGTTAACTTTTGGGCTGTTTTAAGATTTTGGTTTTTTGAGTTAGTCTTATTTTGCGAATCAATTTGATTTTTAATTGCTAAATATTCATATAAACTACCGCGATTCCCGATTGCATAAGATTTTGCTCTTTTATCTGCTAAAGTTTCGGCAGTTTGTACGGAATCTTTCAAGATATTATCAATTTCTTGCCATGAAGTAACTTGATTTGTAAGTTGTGGCTGCTGATTTAAACAAGCTAATTCGCGAGCTAAGTTAATTTGAGCGTAAACTTTTGTGCGACTCGGAGATAATTTTGATAAGTTAATATTTTTAGAAGCTTGCAGTGCAGTTGTGAATTTTCCCGTATCTGTCAGCAAACTAAATCGATTGAGTTGGGCTTTTGTCGAAAATTCATCAGATTGCAAATCTATTACTTTTTGATAAGCTTTGTCAGCTTGTTCGTAAAATGGTATCGCTTCTGATGGTACGGTATTTATAGTACACTGCCAGGGAGTAACAATTTTTGGGGTTTGTTGATTGCGATCGCCAGTTTGGCTGGCGCGTCTTTCGCGCTCTAAATTTGCCCTTGCATAAAATGTATTCCCCAGACTCAGCCAGGTTTTGGCAGCAATTGCGGGTTTATCTTTATTTATAGTTAAAGCTTCTTCCAAAGCTGTTTGAGAACCTTTCAAATCCCCGGTAGCTCGTAAAATATCTCCCAAACTCAGCAAAGCTTGTGTTTTCAAAGCTGCTGGTAACGTTTCAACATTTTGCTCTATCTGCCCTACGATAACTTTTGCTTGCTGATACAATCCCAAGGATTGCAATGCTTGCACTTGATTGATTTGATTTTGAATTAATCCAGAATTATCGTTTAATTGTTGATAAATTTTAGCCGCTAATCGCCAATAATTCAAAGCATTATCCGGCTGAGAGCGCTTAAACAAAAGTTTGCCGTAGATATCTAATGATGGCGCTAATATTTTTAAGTTTTGGGTATTAATTCCAGTAATTTGTGGCTTTTGACTATCAAAACCGATTATTTGCAAACTTTGATTAATCGTTTTTTCTGCTTCCTGCCATTCACCAAGTTCTTGGTAAGCTAGGGAAATATTGCTTAAAGTTACAGCTTGATTCAGTGTATTTCCGGTTTTCTCAAAATTATTAATCGCTTGCTGTAGCTTCTCAATCGCTTGCTGATATTGCCCCTTATCGTAATAAATTTTCCCTTCTCTTACTATTTGAACGATAGATGTAGGAGCTTGCGACAATACCGGCGAGATTCCAAACGCCAACAGAAAACCAATCAAAAATAAAACTGCCCATACTCTCTTCATCTTCTTCTTCAGCGCTCTCTGTGTCTCTGCGGTTTTATCATCCGTAAATTTGTGGAAAACGAGTAATATATATTTTTTAAACGCAGAGGAGCGCCAAGGTAAGCGCAGAGGAGCGCGGAGGCGAAACCGTTTCAAAAAGCGTTCCACTGTAAGGAGAAAAGCAAACCATTTTCTTGCCATGTTCTGTCCCTCGAATCTACGTTAGTTAAAGGAATACCCCAGTCCAAACGGGCGATAAAATCGTTGTTGTTGCGCCACTGCAACCCCATCCCCAAAGACACTAAAGTACTGGTACTAGGATTTTCTATACCGGAATTATTCCAAGCGGTACCAATATCGAAAAAAGGAATTATCTGTAAAATTCCTGTTGGTGCAGACTTATTTTTACCAGTGCGAAGAATCGGTAACTGAACCTCAGCAGAAGCAAAAACCCCGTTATCAGCAAGCAGCTGATTTTGACGATAACCGCGCACGCTGCCCAAACCACCGATATTAAACTGTTCCGACGACAAAAGCCCTTTATCCGACAGTTGAGCATTAGCGCGAACTAACAATAAAGTATCTTGTGCTAAAACTCTTACCCATTGCCCTTGCCCTTGCCATGCAAAAAACCGGCTATCGGGGACGAATTCGCCAGTTTCGGGAATCCTTTCGTTAATGGTTGAATCGAAAGCATCCAACCCAACGCTAAATTGAGAACGAAATGCAATTACTTCTTTAGCGTTTTGCTGAGTCCAATCTTGAAAAAATCGCAGCGCAAACACGCGAGTATCTCCCTCATCATCAGCACCGGGAGAAAGCGGAAAAGGTTGATCTAACAAAGAAGTGGAGCTATCTCGTAAAGAAGTGCTTACGCCAACCGCCAATTCTCTAAAAGTTCGGTTTTTGATGCGACGACTCAAAGGTTGACGCAAGGAGATTTCATAAAAACTAGATTGAGATTCAATATCAGAACCACGACCATCTTCGTTTATATCATCAAAAGGTGGTTCGATGACGTTGCTATCGGTGGTGTTAAAGCTAAAACGCAAAGTTCCATTTTGAGAATTCAGCGGTAAAGTATAGCTCGCATCCAAACTATTGCTACCGTCGGTGTTGCTGTAACCCAAACTTAAAGCATCACCCAACCCCGTAACATTACCTTCCCTAGCGAAAATCTGTCTCTGAAAACTTCCTACACTTGGCGATCGCCCGTTATCTAAACTAACGGTAGTATTAAAAGATTTCGCTTCCTTAAATTCTACATTTAACACGCTCAAACCCGGACGGGAACCAGCGCTCAGTTGTGCGGAAACCTGTTTAATTAAAGGATTAAGGCTGAGTAACTGTAATTTTTCCTGTAAGCGATTGACATTCAAAGCTTTATCGGCAGAGATTCCCAAACGAGATTTAACATAGCTGCGGTTAAGTCGTCGGGAACCTGTAATATTAATTTCTTCTAACTTACCTTCAATAACTTTAATATTGACAATTCCCCTTTGTTGATTGCGGGTAGCTTCGGGAATGGAAATAATTGCTCCAGAAGTGGTGTAACCTTTTGCTGCATAAAAACTCGCTACCTCAGCAGCAATTTGCAGCAATTCTTGTAATGAAAAGCTTTGTTTTTTTATAAACTTGCTTAAAACTTGCCGAGTTAATTCTTCAGATGAAAAAACGGTATTTCCCGTAAACTGAAATTCAGTGACGGTAATAGTTTCCATCCCAGGAAATGTATTTAATGGAGTAGGAGTTAGAGGAGAAGGTAAAACATCTTCCGGTGGTGGAGGTGGTGATGGATTAGGGTTGGGAATTGGTACGGGCTGGGGAGTTGGAGGAATTATATCTTGGGGTGGTAATTGCTCGGAGTCAGGATTAGTGATTTGAGCCTTTACAATATCAGCATTCAAAATGGTGGTTATTGTTAAACCTAAATGTAACAATAGCAACCAGCTTGATAAACATTTATTCATTTTTAATTATTTATCATATATAGAATTATTAAATTAGATAAAGTAAATTCAAGTTAATTATAGATTTACTCAAATCTTAATTTTTATTTATAAGAGTAATATTAAGCAATATCACTGAGCTTGTCTAGTAACTTTAATGAAAATAAATATTATTTTAATTTTTGTTGATATGTGAAGCTAGCATCACTAATATTCTCCTTTAGCTTTTCGTTGCCCGATTAATGTTGAAGATAATCCCCCGATTAAAAATGCTTTAACATGAGAAAATACAAACATCATGGAGAAAAAGCGGTATGACTTTTATCGCGACAAAGTGGACAATTGACGACTATCACCGGATGATAGCTGCTGGGATTTTAGAAGAGCGCAAAGTTGAACTACTAAAAGGAGAAATTGTTGAAATGTCACCGGAAGGAGAACCTCATGCTTATTGTAGCGATGAAGCTGGTGAGTATTTAAGCGAATTATTAGGTAAACGTGCCAAAATTCGTCAAGCTAAACCAATTACTTTACCCAACGATTCGGAACCCGAACCAGATATTGCCGTTGTTCAACGTTTAGGAAGGGAATACCGAGAACATCACCCCTATGTAGAAAACATTTTTTGGGTAATTGAGTATTCTAACTCCAGTTTAGAGAAAGATTTGGAGAGAAAAAGCAAAATCTACGCCGAAGCAGGTATTGCAGAATATTGGGTCGTAAATCTCAAAACATTACATTTAATAGTGTTTCGAGAACCATTAAATGGAGATTACGCGACTAAATTTACACTTGCTACAGGAATAATTAAACCCCTTGCATTCGGTGATATTGATGTTTTGGTAGAGCAGATTATTAATAAGTGAAAATAAATTAAATTAAATTAAATTAAATTAAATTAAATTAAATTAAAAATTATTGTTGTGATTTCACATTAATAGGAGACGTAGCAGTGCTACGTCTCTACACAGGTTTTGCGTTTGCGATGAATTAATAATTTATACAGTCGGAAATTACTACTTTTTTCTTTGCTATTCTAGAAACTTTTTTATCCACCTTGCTTTCCTCTTCCAAAACCAACGGAATCCAAGAAGCAATTACATCTTCACTGTTTAAAGTTTATCCCGGTAATTAGTTCCAGCACAGTTTAAACGCGGAGTTAAGACAGGCAACACGCTTAGAGGATTTAAACCACTATTCTGTACTAAACAGTTAGCTTCATTTAGAAAATTTGAAATATTTCTTTTTTCTGGCAATGAAACGTTAACTTCAGCCTTTCCAATGGGAGTATCTATGTAACTTTCAATTATTGAGTTTTTAACTGCTGAATTTCCAGAGGAATTATCAATTTCGTTCGGAGTCTCCAAAACTTCTTGAGTTTGCTGCTGAGTAGGCTCTGCATTAGCAGGGTTTGAATTAGATGCAATAAATCCGGGAATAACTAATGCTGTAGATATAAATAATGCTGCAAGTGTATTGTTTTTCATTTTAATTTATCCTGCGATTTACGAAATGTTGAAGGTTTAATTTGCTCTGTTATTAATCAATTGGTTCGGTTGATTAAGCAGTATGCAGGTTTATAATTTTTTTCTGAAAATTAATTTAAAGATGCACAAGCCAATGGGATTATAGATATTAAATTTTTATTTTGTATTTCTCCCAAAAATTAAGAGACTTTGCATTGCAGCATTGCAACGTCTCTACACATGATTTCTTGGTTCAAAATCGTCTGGGATTGCAAATCAAGCGGCTAATAGCTTAAGACTACTTAAATAGACTGAAACACCTACCCAGTCGTATTTATCTGAAATCTTGCACCATTCTCAACAACCGCCTTGGAATAAATTCCCAGGCTCACATACAAAGTCGTCTAAAGACGACTGAATAAGGCTTTTAGTGCGTTTTAACGTACTTTGTATATTAGCCTTGAAATTGATTTCAAGGCGGGAATTCGGGCTTGACGACAATGGTGCAAGATGTAAGATTTATAGGACTTTTGCTATGAGAAGAGGGTTTGCAACCCTCGGCGGTGTTGATAATGGTACAAGATGTTAGTTGAAAAACCTATTTCTCAACTCCCACAATCAAAAACTCTTCCCTTCCTCTCCACACCCCTCGCTACCCTAGAAACCTTCTCACCCACCTGAGTTTCTTCCAAAACCAAAGGAATCCAAGCAGCAATTACATTTTCACTAGTTAAAGTATCCCCCGGTGAAGATGGTAAACCACCACTCCCAATATTGAAAAATGCCACCGCTGCTTCCCCAGAGACTTGACATCCTTGAGCAACTTCTGTCGATTGAGCATCTTCGGGTAATTCCACAGTCTCCGGATTCGGTTCAATTCCAGGGGTTTCGATATTCACGTTACCATCAAAACCTAGTTGCGAACTTGCCGTAATATCGCTGAGTGAAGTTGGCTCATCTCGAAATTCTATACCAAATATTCCAAAGGCTGTAATATCAACATTTCCCCCATTACCTGCAAAAGCATTCGCAGTAATGTCGCTGTTTTCGTTAGGAAAAGCGACGATAAAACCATCGGGAGAATTTACGTTGATATTACCACCGTCACCACCAAACTGTTCGTCTCCTGCGGTGGTGGAAATTTTACTTTCATTGCGGAGTAATAATAAATCTTGAATATTTAAATTGATATCGCCACCCGTATTGCTGCGGGTTGTGGTGAATATTTTACCGTTATTG
Source organism: Calothrix sp. CCY 0018 (assembly GCF_963920925.1). Taxonomy (NCBI): domain Bacteria; kingdom Bacillati; phylum Cyanobacteriota; class Cyanophyceae; order Nostocales; family Calotrichaceae; genus Calothrix; species Calothrix sp. CCY 0018. The sequence continues at coordinate 79,677 of NZ_CAWUDI010000017.1, forward strand.
AGAGTAAGCGAATTTACATTAAGTTCAATTTCCCCACCTGTATTATTCCCCGAAGAACTAGCAGTTACTTCCCCACCATCTTGGATATCCATTTTCTTCGTCGTTACAAAGATTTGTCCAGCATTTCCCGTACCCTCCGAAGCAGTGAACAAAGTACTGTTAACCAGCGAATCTCCAACCGTACCGCTACCGCTCACCAGTACCGACTCAGCAGCATTAACCCGTAAAATTCCAGCACTTCCTCTTTCCTGACTCACAGCATTTTCTTCCACCAAAGAACCAGTTCTCACCAATCCCCCATTGCGGATAACCAACTCATTGACATTCAAAGTTAATTCACCCGCTTTACCCGTACCAAAAGTATCTGCTATAACTGTTCCCCCTTCTTCAACAGTTAATTTACCAGTATTTATGAGTAAATTTCCAGAATCTCCAGTGGTAGGAACTAATTCTCCTGAATCATTTATGTAAGAAGGTTCCGCAGAAACAAAAATCCCACTTCTTCCACTGAGTAAAGTTGCATTTGGCGCACTTCCACTTACAAGAATAGAATTAGTAGCATTTATATTTAATTCTCCACCCTTGGAAGCATTTCTTGCAGTACTTGCGATTTGTGCGCCATTAAGAAGAGTTAGTTTTGCAGTTTCAACAGTTAAATTTCCGGCGTTACCTGAGCTTCCTTCGTTAACTTGAGCAAACAAACCACTAGGAATATCCGTTCCAGCTACAACACCTTCTAATTCTATTGATTCGGAAGCTTTGACAGTTAAATTCCCTGCACTACCTTCAGCAAAAGTTGAAGCTTTAATTTGTGCCCCATCTTTGATCGTTAGTCGTTGTGTCTCAATTATCAGATTTCCCCCATCACCGATGTTATAAACATCAGCAAACAAAGTACTAGGAAACTGAGCATCGGCTGATGTACCTAAAGCTTCTACTGATTCCGACGCTTTAACAATTAAATTTCCACCCTTTCCTTCTCCAAAAGTGGATGTTGAAATACTTCCCCCATTTTCAACAATCAATCGCTTGGTTGCAATGGAGATAGTTCCACCATTACCTGTATCGTTAACTTCTGCAAAAAAGCCACTGGGAAATTGAAATCCATCAATTGTTGCCGTACCATCCAATTTGACTAATTCCGATGCTTTGACAGTTAAATCTCCAACTTTTGCTTCACCAAAAGAATTTAAATATACCTGACTACCTTCTATAAGGGTTATTTGTCTTCCCTGAATTTGAACGTCTCCCCCTTTACCACCGGAAGTATCAACATATGCAGCTTGAGATAAACTTATATCCCTGAAATTCTCAATTCCTGCATAACCCAGTACAATTCCTTCATCCTTTGAAGTCAAACTAACTGTATTATTCCCCTCAATGCTTCCCAATTCAATTCTTCCAGTTTCCGCTCTGAGGAAACCACCTTCTATATTTACATCACCACCTACCAAGGCTAAGGTTTTTCCCGGCTGTACCCCAAGCCCAATAAGTTCCCCAGTATCTTGATTAATTAGTAGCGAGCGATTTGTTATCTTTCCCGGTACACCTTCAAATTGCAAGCCAACAGGTGCGGGAACATCAACTGTTAGTAAAGGTGGTGGTGCTTGGGGATTACTAGCACTAAATAAATTGTTATCGGAAAAATTGATGCTACTTGCAGTACTAGCGACAAAAGAACCTTTGACATCTAGACTCGCATTTTCTCCAAAGAAAATACCATTGGGGTTAATAAAAAATAAATTGGCATCACCCGAAACGCCTAATTTACCCAACAAAACAGAAGCATTGCTTCCGGTAACTCGGCTGAAGATATTTTTGATTTCTGCGAGATTAGCAAAATTAGCTTCTCTTCCTTCACCAATATTGAATTCCTGGAAACTGTGAAAAAGATTACTTCCCCTCGCAGCCCCTCCTTCAATCAAATCAACTTGTCCGCTTACAGGTGAAACTATCGATTTTTCACCACCAAGGCTATCATCAGCCGTAATTTGAGCTAAAGCTTTATTACCCAAAAATAGTATTGCATTGCTCAGAGCTAAGAAGATAAATATATTACATTTTAAAAGTTTGTATTGCCAGGGAATAATCATTTTTATGAGATTTTATAAATAGTGGGTTGAGTGTGGAAGTAAATTCGGAACCTCTCTCCATGAACGCGAAGCGTTTTCTCGTAGAGTACCTCTCTCCTGCAAGGAGAGAGGCTTTGATTTCATAGTCCCCCTTCCCTCCTAGGGAAGGGGTTAGGGGTTAGGTTTCCGACAACTTGAACTAAAACAAAACTCTTCAACAAGACAGAATATTATGCAAATTTAATCAAATTACCGATCGCTACGTCTTTTCACTCAAGCTGATACCTCTCCTAACACAATATTTAAACTCAAATATAGTTATTCAGCAAAACATCTTAAACTAAATTTATGTTTATCAATCTAACGTAAAAGAATGATAAATTATGTTTAAATTACACGTAAACCTCAGTGAAAACACTTCTATAGATGATTAGTACGTGATAGTATCAATCCGTAAAGATAAAGCACTTCGCAAGCACATTAATTTCGTTCAAACAAAGCTATATTGCATCCTCTGCGATACTTGATTCGCTCAGGGAAGTTTCGTCATGCTTTACGAAACAGTATATTGCTGTAAAAAATTCACTGTAAAAATTTAGGAGAAACAAATAGTGAGAATTAATTTACAAAAATTCACTCTTTCAACATTAACCTTTTCATTAGCTACAACTTTAGCTGTAGGAGGTTTTAGCGAGTCTGCGAGTGCAAGGGGCGGAGGTGCTAGTTATGATAAATCAAATGTTCAACCTGCATTGAGATTTGATGCTTTCTTTGAAATGGATAATGGTGATCCAATACTTGAGGATGAAAGTAGTAAGGATGATGATGATATTGGTATTTTTCTGAATGCTATTAAAGTTGACACTATTCAGATTAATAAAAATGATACGGTTAAACCATTGGAACTAGAATTGGAACTAGAATCATTGCTACTAGGAGCAGAAATTTTTGTTGGTGGAGAACGAGCAGAAAAAATTGGCATACTTGATAATAATCCTAGTCAGAATGATGAAAATTTTCTATTTAATCTGAGTGCAAAGCAAGAAAATGGCTCAATACAATATCAAATCTACCAAGGTGATATTGATACACCAACTACAGGAATAAGATTTGCTCCTATACCTATAGAAGTACCTTCTTCGGATAGTGATTTAGATTTCGTAAATAATATAAAAGACATCATAGAGAGTAGTAATAATGGAGAATATGGAGTAGAAGATAATAATGGCAATTTTAATAAAAATGGCGCAGGTGTGCTTGGATTAGCAATTAACAAGTCAATTCGATTTATTGATGAAGAAACAAAAAAAAATGATGGCGGTTTTGGCGATTTTCCGGACATTCTAAATATTAAACTTATCCCTTCTCAAAGCGCCACCACAATCCCAGAACCAAGCACCGCACTAGCAAGTTTATTCGCAATAGGTTTCGCTGGTAAATTCTTACGCAAATCCAAGAAAAACAACGCTTAAACCAACTTTTCCACCATTATTATTTAGTTATTAGCTGGGACTTTACAACCACAATTGGTATTAAAAATAATGCCAAATGCTAATCTAAAAAAACTCAATTTACAGCAAAAGGACGGAGGCTATATAACTCAATCGATGAGTGTAAATTGCTTCCGTGCTGATTATTTATCTGTATCAAATTAATTCAATATTTTGGATTTGAAAATTTTAGAATATGGTATGCAAAGTTGATGAGTTTACTTTAATTATGCAACCATAGAATTTCTCACAAAAGCTACTAAATTTTCAAACGAACCATTAAAGCGATTTCTATCTACTTTCCCTGAAATTCCTGCAACAGTGCCATTTTCGGTGTATTGCCAAAAAGTCCAACCATTACCACCCCAGTTATTTGCTGGTACGCTGGGTTTTTGTTTGGTGTAATGAGCAAGCCAGAGTGGATACTGAGTCAATACAGGTAAATTATTCATATACTCTTGCCAAAAACTAGGACTGGTATAGATGATTGGCTTAACTCCTTTTGCTTTTTCTACTATCTCCAACCACTCTCGCACGCATTTAATACGCTGATTTACGCTCAGTTGTTGCCACTCTCGTGCGACTTTATCTGGATAGTGTTCCACATCTAGAACTGGTGGCAAATCACCTATTTCCATTGTATTTCCAACTTGTGCGAGAAAGTTTTCTGCTTGTTGTTTTGCATCTTTCAAGGGACGAAAGAAGTGATAAGCACCGCGAATCATACCAGCTTCTTTCATTCGTTTCCAGTTAGTAGCAAACACTTTATCTACATAAGTGCCACCTTCAGTGGCTTTTGCAAAAGCAAAGGAGACATCGCTACTTTTAACGGTTTGCCAATCTATTAATTTACCGTTGTGATTGGAAACATCAATTCCTAATTCCTTGTCTGTTTCACCTACTAAGAATATATCAACAGCATCACTGGTTAATTGCTTGTTCTCTTGATTAAAACCATTCACAATGATGCGTCGTTTACCTGCTCGATTGAAGATATAATCTAGTGACCAATCGCCTTCTAAAACAGTTAGCTCTGCTAGTTTATATTTTTCATCGGCTATCAATTCCACTTTATAAATTTCATTAGCAGCAGTACCTGTAAATGTAACTAAGTTACCAAGTTGAAAGCTAGCAAAATTATTTGGAGCGATAAATTTGACAGACATTTGCAATTTCCTAATTAATTTAAAAAATATTTGGTTGCGAAAATTAATGTGTAGATATCTTTTCTAAAGGCATAATTTTATTTACCTCTACAAAAGCTAAAATGTAGTTGCACCCTAATACTGCTGTGCAAAATTCAAAAGTCATTTAAAGTCAACGGTACTGTCTTTTCTTTAAGTTTTTACTTTTCGTTTTTGACTTGCGCGTAGCGCTATATTTGCTTTACTACTAATCACGTACTAATAATGGTACGTTTTGTAGATAAAGGGACAGTTGCCTTTAAAAAAATCATTTCTAGCTATAGGTAACAAAGAGAGGTAAAGAATTTACTTCTTGTGTGGATAATTTAGACATTTCTTTTTCAAAGTCCTGAAAACGGTCAGCAGTTAAGACAATACAACCCAAAGAACCAGGTACATTAGCATCTTTGTGAATACCAAAGTCACTTCTTACACCACCTTTATCAGTTGTAATTTGGTGTGGATCTATTTTGTAAAAGTTTCCTTGTATTCCTTCTTTGTGATTCAAATCAATCGGCTTAGTGTGAACTTTCCAAGATTTTAATCCTGGTACTCTATACTCTGGTGGTATAAGACCTCCTCTTTCGTGAAAGCTTTCAGCATATTGCTTTTTACTTGTGCTAGCTGTAGCTTTCCATATCTCTACGGTACCTTGTTCCAGATGACGCAAACATAAACGACCTTGGTCTAAACCTCTATCTCTATCAAAGTGTAGTGAAAAATTTAAGAAATACATATGCTCTTCCTCAGATATTTTGACAATAAATTTAGATTTAAGCAATACAAAATATTTTATTAATCTCTTCTTGATTGCTATTTTGTTTTGCTTTATGTTCTATTAATCAATTGGTCTAGTTGTTTAAGCGGTATGCAGGGTTATAATCTTTTTTCTAATTAAATTGAATCTGCCGTGTACTGTTAAATAATTGTGAGCATCTAAAATATGGAAAAATATCATTTGTCATTGCGAGCTTAAACTCTTGGTTATATTGCAGTAATGATATGCAGATGTTTAATTTTAATTTCTTATAAATTTATGCTCAAAAAATTAGAGACTTCGCAATTGCAAAGTCTCTTGAAAATTTTAAAATTAATTTGTCAAACATTTTTCTATACCTTTCCTTGTTTTGTAAAGAGCATAATATGAAATTACTATGATTCTCAAACCATAGGAGCCATAGCAGAAACGCATCCTATCTTGGCAGTAAAATTTGGATTTTCGTAAATAAATTCGCTGTAATCAGCTAAATCATCGATTCCAACCAAGTTAAGGATAATTTCGGTTGCTAACCAAGAAGAAGTTTTTACCAATAATTTTCGCCAACGTACATTCATCACAGCCTCTCTTGCCAGGGTAAGCTTATTAATATTTTTTTTAAACCTTACTTATTTATTAGTGTCAGAGTTGGGATATTATGCAGTTTCTAGAAGAAATATCTGTAGAAATTCGATTTATGGTGCGTTGCTATTATCAAAACCGCCTTGGAATCAATTCCCCTTTCTTATATAGAAAGTCAGATTTATCTAATATCTTGCACCATTGTCGTTAAGCCCTAATTCCCGCCTTGAAATTAATTTCAAGGCTGATAGACAAAGTACGTTAAAACGCACTAAAACCCATACCCAGTCTGATTTATCTTACATCTTGCACCATTGTTGTTAAGCCCGAATACCCGCCTTGAAATCAATTGATGCGGCTAATATACAAAGTACGTTAAAACGTACTAAAAGCCTTGCTCAGTCTGATTTATCAGACTTTGTATTTGAGCCTGGGAATTTATTCCAAGGCGGTGTTGAAAATGGTGCAAGATGTAAGATTTATCAGACTTTGTGTTTGAGCCTTGGAATTCCCAACCGAGGCGGTTTGTGAGGCTAACTGAGAATGGTGCCAAATGTAAATAAATCAACTAAAATCCTGCAACACTTCTACCAATTTTTCAATATGACTTGCTTGATGAGTAGCCATTAATGAAATGCGAATTCGACTTGTAGGAACTGTAGGGGGACGAATTGCTGGTGCGAAAATCCCCGATTCTTTGAGATAATTTCCGATTTTCAAGGCTTCTGCTGCACTTTCTAGTTGAAAACAAACAATAGCTGATTCTGATGGTAATATTTGCAGATTTGGCAGATTAGACATCAAGTCTTTCAAATAATTTATATTTTCCCACAACTGTCTGCGCCGAGTGGGTTCTTTTTTAACTATATTAATTCCTGATAAAGCCGCAGCAGTATCAGCGGGTGAAAGTGCGGTAGTATAAATCCAGGTAGGAGCGCGATTTCGTAAAAAGTCAATTAAATTTTTGCTTCCGGCAACGTAACCACCCAAACTACCCAAAGCTTTACTCAAAGTACCAACTTGGATTAACTGCCTATTCGTACAGCCAAAATATTCCACGCAACCAGCACCAGTTTCTCCCAAAACTCCAGTAGCGTGGGCTTCATCTACCAACAACATACAGTTAAATTCTTCAGCAATATCTAATAGTGACGGTAATGGACACAAATCACCATCCATGCTGAAAACGCTATCGGTAATTATCAAGCAACGGCGATAATTTTTCCGAACTTCTTGCAATTTATCTTTCAAAATTGCAACATCGCAATGGGGATACTCAATAACCCCTGCACCACTGAGAATTGCCCCATTTTTCAAACTCGAATGATTGTACTCATCGGATAAAATTAGATCGCGTTTACCAACCACGGCGGTAATTGCACCCAAATTTGCTAAATATCCCGAACTGAATACTAAAGCATCCTCCGTTTTTTTGAGAGATGCGATCGCGCTTTCTAATTCTCCGTGTAATTCCCGATGTCCGCTGAGTAATCTGGAACCAGTACTACCAGTACCCTGATATTGAATAGCAGTAGTTGCAGCCTTAATTAAACGTTTATCCCCCGCCAAACCGAGATAATCATTGCTGGCAAAATTAATCACCTCGCGTCCTGACAAAATCACCGTCGCACCACTACCACCGTCGATAGACTGCACCTCTCGGTACCAATCAGCGCGGTGAATAGTTGCCAAAGATTGCTCTAGCCAAGCGTAACAGTCATCAGTCATCAATTATCAATTATCAATTATCAGTTACTAGTTATTATTATTCATTGTTCATTGTTCATCAGTAATTGTTCATTGTTCATTGATAATTGTTAACTGTTAACCGATTCGCTGCTAAGATGGGCGATCGCCTGTTTAATCCAATCTTCGACAAAAGCATCTTTGGGTAATCCAATGTCTTCGCCGACGACGTGTAAAGCGTAACTAACTTCGTGAGCGGTGTAGCCCAAAGCTAGTAAAGTCATTTGCACTTCTTCGAGAATTCCGGGTGCGGGGCCACCTGTCGCCACGAAGAAACCGGCATTTTTACGCCAATCAATTAACTTGCTTTTCAATTCCAAGCAAATGCGCTCGGCGGTTTTCTTACCGACGCCGGGAGCTTGAATTAATAACTGAACGTTAGCAGCAATAATCGATTGGACTAACTCGGGTAATTCCAAAGTATCCAACAAGGCAATAGCTGAAGCACTACCAATTCCGCTAACACTGATTAAAAAGCGAAATAAATCCCGTTCTGCTGGGGTACTAAAGCCGTAAAGTAATGGTACCTCTTCGCGAACTTGATAATGGGTAAAGACTTGAACTTCACCCCCCGACTGCGGTAACTGCTGCGCCAATCTAGCGGGAACTTGTAAATCGTACCCAATGCCATTCACTTCCAAAGTCAAAGTATGACGATTGGCGTTATTGTTCGAGATACCAGCAACGATTCCTTTGAGATAACTAATCATAAGAAACCAAAATATTTTAAGCCTTCAAGAATTCCACCTGCACATACATTTTTCGCCAGGTAACGGTGGTTAGCAGGATTTTTATTATGCCACTGGATTAATTCCGGACGAGCGTTTCCCACAAGGATACCTCGTTCTTCTCCAACAGCAAACAAAGCAATATCATTGCCCGAATCACCGCAAGCTACCGTTCTTTCTGATACAAAATCCCACTTTTGGCGGAGAAATTGCATCGCCTGACCTTTATCGCTGTTACTGGGTACAATGTCAAGGTCAATACCACTGCTGTAGATCAATTTGACATCTAAACCGCTTGCGGACAAATTAGATTCCAATTGCGGTAAAACCCCTGTAGCAACTGATTCTTCAAGGAAAAAGCTTACCTTGAATTTACCTTGTTCCGTGTCTGGTTGGGGACGTAACTCGGAGAAATCAGCAGTTTTAGATAATACCACCTCTCGGTTCCATCCTTGAGAAAGTTTTTTTGCCCAGTCAGCATCTGGAGTATCTTTTTTATCCAAATAAATTTCCGTTCCTACGGATAATACCAAAGCATCTGGTTCGATCAGATTTCTTTCCTTTTTAAGCTCCTCATATAAAACTGGCGATCGCCCAGTAGCATACACAATTTTAGTGCCATATTCTTGACGGTGTTTGCTTAGAAGTTGCTCTAATTCTCTTAAAGCATCATCGTCACCGACGAAAGTGTTATCTAAATCCGTTACGAACAGAAATCTAGCCACGTCTTCATTAGCTCCCTGGTTAAAGCTTTACCATCAAAAAGTTTACATTAATTGTTAGTAGTTAGTGGTTAGTGGTTAGTAGTTAGTAGTTAGTAGTTAGTTATTAGTTTTCAGTTAGATGGGGTGAGGGAAGCGGTTTATCAATACTTAATTATTTTTATATTTATATAGGACTTACGCAAAGCCCCCCTTAAAAAGGGGGGTTGGGGGGATCTTAACGTGTGGAAAGCTTAATTTATCGTTGCGATTGCGTAAGTCTTATTATATTCAAAACCGCAAATTGAATATATAAATTATTTGTAAGGGTTATTTCAAATTTGGTGACTATAAAAAATAGAAAACGTAATTTTTTGTGTAGCGTTGGGAATTTAGGTTGCTGATACAGACACTCAATTTGCGGTAAACAAACACCTTTCTCTTGGGCTTTCCGTAATCGATTACCAAAAATTGCTTCTACTTCTAAGAGACGATTTTCGCCGTAGTCAACTTTCATGCTGGTACGGTAAGGTTTCATTTTTACGGTATAGTCGAGCATCATTTGAACGAAGCTATCTTCAATTATCTTGCCAGTACTTTTTTAGATATTTAAGATTAGACATAAAATCAACCACCGTTGCAGAAATTCGAGCAGCCAAAACAATATTAAATCAATGAACAATTATCAATGAAAATTGATAATTGATAATTGCTCACTCCTCACTGTCTTGTAAAGTTTCAATCATTAAATCTACCTGTTGTTGTCGCTGAATAAGAAAACTTTCGCATTCGCGTAGGGATTTTACAGCAGTGCCAAATTGTTCAAAGACTTCTTCTAGCTGCAATTCTCCGGCTTCGATGCGAGATATTATAGTTTCTATTTCCGCGACTTTGGTTTCGTAATTCCAATTTTTACTCATGGTTGTCTTTTAATCTTTAGCATTATTGTACCTGGCGGTTGAAACCGCTGCTACACAAGCAAAACCCACCTCCGTGGGTTGTTTATATTTTAAATTATTATTTGATAAGGCATTTTTCTATTACCAATTACCTATTCCCCATTCCCTTCAATTTCTATAACTTTCACCTTCGCCGCACCTTTGCCCAACTGGATTAATAACTCTTCTCCTATTTCTAAATCGTCAGCATCGCGGGCAATTATTCCATTCTCTTGTCTTACGACTGCATAGCCGCGTTGCAATACTGCTTTGGGATTTAATGTGATCAATTTTTGTCGTAATAATTCCAAATGCTGTTTTGCTGGTTGCGATTTTGAATTCATTGCCTGGACGAGTTTTTCGCGTTTCCAAGCTAAAGCCTGCATTTCTTGTTCGATTTGCTTGTCTAATTGATATCGCTGTAAACGATTTCGCAATGTTTGTATTTTATTCTGGGCAGTTTTCACCGAATCATTAACTACTTCAGATAAAACAGCAATGCGATCGCAATGTTGATTATACAAATCATCTAATGATGGTACTACTATTTCTGCTGCTGCTGTTGGAGTATGTACGCTTGCGTCTGCTGCTAAATCGGCTAAAGATTCATCGCGTTGATGTCCGATACCAGTAATTATGGGAATCGAACAATCGGCGATCGCTCTCACTACCCGCTCATCGTTAAAGCACGCTAATTCTTCAACCGCACCTCCTCCGCGCCCTAAGATCAAGACTTCCGCACGTCCATCTTTTTCGACTCTTTGAATTGCTTTGACTATAGAATTCGGCGCTTGCTCTCCCTGCACGGTAGCGGGGGAAAATAAAACCTGTAATCCTGGATACCGACTCTTAAGTGTTTTCTGGATGTCACCCCAAGCCGCAGCAGTAGGAGAAGTGACAACGGCGATAATTTGCGGATGAGTGGGAAGCGGCTGTTTTCTTTCTTCATCAAATAAACCTTCCGCCGTCAAACGATTTTTTAATTGCTGGAAACGTAAAGCCTGCAAACCCACACCCGCAGGTATAGCTTGCCACACGCTGAGTTGATATTCTCCCCGCGCCGGATACAGTCGAATGCTGCCTAAAACTATTATTTGCTCGCCAACGGTAGGCATTTGAGCAAGTTTCGGGATTTGACTTTTCCAAATAATGCATTTAATCGAAGCATCACCATCCGTATCTCGTAAAGTAAAAAATAATCCCGCACGATGGTTGTTGGCACTAGAAACTTCACCAGTCACCCAAACTTGTCGTAATACAGAATCTTCTTCTAATAAAAGTTGAATATAGTCAGTTAAACCAGCAATTGAAAGCGCCGAATCGGGAATAAAAGATTTTTTTGGTTCGGAATTCATATTTTCAGTTAGCAGTTAATAGTGATCAATTATCAGTGATTCTAGCCAAGAATTTAATACCTTTATTACATCTCCGAAAACGCTAAAATATATACTCAGCATCTTTAACGAATCAATCTTTCTAAAAGGCTAAATTTGTATGAGTGAAAATGCCTCACAAAAATCACATCGAAGTAAAACATCGCCTTTTTCCACCATACAGCTATTCTTCAATCAACTATTAAATAAATTTATTAATCGCAAATGGAAATCTCATCTCTACGCGATTCTACCTCATCCTACTGAAGCTAAGGTTTTGATGCTATGGAATAAAAGTGGTTGTTCGTTACCTCATATTTGTGTAAATGATGATTTAGAATGCGATGATATTCCAATTATCAACAAAGAATTAGAGCAAAAACTTGGAATTTCGGTAAATATTTTATATTGCACTAAAAATTATTACGACAAATCAAAGCATGAAATTCACAGTGTATATGTACTTGAGCAAAATGATTCTATTACAAAACTCAAAGAAGGTTCTTGGATAGATTTAGAAACGTTAAGAAAGTTATCTGTGAAATTACCAGAGTATAAATTAGTTATCGAAGAATATCTGACGGAGATTGAAAGCGGTGATATTCCAGAAGTGCGATCGCCTTGGGCTAAAGTGGGTTGGTTCGATTCTGCAAATCAATGGATTAACGAGCAATTACAGGAATTAAACTATCAGCAGCTTTCTCCGGTGGAATGCATAAAAAATTGGGCAATTTCTTGTGTATTGCGAGTTGCTACAAATCGCGGAAATCTTTATCTCAAGGAAGCTTCTACACTACCGCTTTTTTGTAACGAACCAGTAGTTACAACCGAATTATCAAAATTATTTCCCGAACATATTCCAACTGTTCTCAGTATTGATTCCCAGCGTCACTGGATGTTATTAGCTGACTTTGGAGAACCTATTGGCAGAAGTTCATCTGTCAAAGTCAAAAAAGACGTTTATCTTTTGCTCGCTCAAATACAAATTAAATCGGTTGAGCATATTGATCGTTTGTTGAATGTCGGATGTTTAGATAGACGTTTGGAAAAGTTAGCAACTCAAATCGATGCTTTATTCAACGATAAAAATGCTCTATCGCAATTGAAACAAGCTGAAATAAACCAGCTACAAACACTTGCTCCATATCTGAAAAACTTATGCAGTCAATTAGCTGATTATAAAATACCTCAAACATTAGTTCATGGTGATTTGCATTTAGGAAATGTAGCGTTGTATAACGATAACTACCTTTTATTTGATTGGACTGATAGCTGTATTGCTCATCCTTTTTTTGATATGTTTCAATTTTACTTTAGTCGGAACAATATACCTTTTCTATCATCTGTAAAAGTTGTGAAGAACGAATATCTAAATCAATGGACGATTTATGAATCAAAATCTCGTGTGTTAGAAGCTTGGAAATTAGCAAAACCATTATGTGCTTTGCATCATGCGGTTACATACCAGTATATTAGTAACTGTTTGGAACCTAGAGAAAAACATTTGTTTAGTAATGCTTTAAGTGATTTTCTACGAGAGATTTTGAAGTGTAAAATTGAATAAGTTGAATAATAATCTTTTTAATATATGAAAAAATACAAAGACATTTACGAATGCTTTGATGCTTGTTTTGTCTGTTAAATCTACTTTAAATAACTTAGCGTTGAAACTAAAGCCCCATTATTGCGCGGTTATATCAAAACCTTGCTTCAATTTCCTATGAGCGTGATGATGGAATACTAGGCTTAATTTAATTCTGCAAAGCTTCCACCACTTGCTCAAAATCGCGAGCAAATATTTGTTGATTATACTCGTCTAATTGTTCTTGATTTGAGGAATAGCTAAGCCCTGTCATTGTAACTTTTTGAACGTATTCCATTAATGGGCGGCGTATATTTTCGTATTTTTCAAATGCTTCTTGAATCGCTTTGTCATCGTTTAATTTATCTGAAACGGCAAGTTTATTAATCAGTTCGACAATAGTTAATGCATCTTCCAAGCCTTGATTTACTCCCTGAGCGGCGAAAGGAGGCATTCCGTGGGCGGCATCACCTACTAATACTACTCTACCGAAGTGCCAAGGTGGTTGTATATTGGCGGAATTCTCTTGGGTATGCAGGTTGGCGGTGTCGGGAAATGGTAAGGAATCGGAAATAATGGCGCGGTGAATATAGTAAGTACGATGTTGCATATTCTCCGGGTTTGATAACCGTACTAATTCTTTGATGGCGTGAGGGAAATTATTCTTTTCTAACTGTTTTAATGTTACTTCGATTCGAGAATTTTCATCTAATTGATTTAAGTTTACAGAAATATGAATCAGATATATAAATTCACCTGGTTTTCCAGCTAATAAAATCATTCTCGGTGGTTGCTCGGAAGCAGAATTAGTTAAATTTACATCTTGAGAAATAGTGACTATTGGTAAATTTTGGAGGAATTTTTCTTGTATTTCTGTTTGGATATCATCGGGAACATCAGCGATTTTAGAGCAAATTATAGCTGCATATCCAGAATATTCGGGACGAGAAAAAGTTTCATAACTGGTATCTTTATAAAGTAGCTTGCGAACGGTAGAATTTATCCCATCTGCCGCCACAACTAGCTTAGCCCGAAAACATTTTTCCGCTGCTGTTTCAGTATTAATATCTATATTTTGAGATTCAGATTGAGTATTTTCTGCTTCCGGATTCCAGTGTGCGTAGGGATTATTTTCTACCGTCACATCAGAAAGACAATCGACTCTAACGCATTCATTTTCTGGTTCGTAGACAACATCAATACAGCGATGGTTGGCTTTTACAAGTTCAGGAGGAATTAATTTTCTTAAACTTGTTTGTAAATCAAACCAGCTTATGGTTAATTTCCCTTCACCATAGCTTTCAAACCATTCGTAAAAGTCGAGTGCAATGGTACGTATTGGCTCTCCTTGTAAATCTCTGACAATCCATTTGGGTGAAGGTTGAGAATTTTTTGACTGAGTATTAATTCCTGCGGCTTGTTTAACTTCTTCGTAGGCTGTTGTACTTAAATATTTTAAAGCTTTTAATCCATTAGTAAGAACGTCTAAACGTTGTCCAACCCGACGAAAGGCTTTGGTTTGATCTAAAACTAGAATATTTTCTATCCCACGCTGACGCAAACCATTGGCTATTGCTAATCCAACAGGCCCAGCGCCAACTATAATTACATCATAAATATGCATAATAATTAGCCAATAACTGCAAATCCCTTTCTTAGAGGATCTATACTCGGAACCTCTCTCCAAACCTCTCTCCTAGAAGGAGAGAGGCTTATTACCCCCATTCCCTCATAGGGAAGGGGGGCAGGGGGGTTAGGTTTCTGAGGTGCCCGAAGTAAAACATAATACTTTTCAGACATCCTCTTACAGCAAAAGTCCTCTTCAGAAGACTGCAAACATTCAGGACTATACTATCTTCTCACGTTCATCTAAGAAGTTTAATTTTAGAAACAATTATTTGCAAGACAAGAATATAAGACAGCGAAAGCCGCAGCAAAGCTGAACGCCTTTATAAAATCAAGCTAAAGTGCGATAATTAAAAGTTTTCAGGCTTTGTGAAGAAATTTAAAAAATTACCTACTAAGGTACTGTTATAGTTTCAAGATTTGTTTAATAATAATTTTTGATACTCAAACGGTTGATAAACAGACAATCTAAAATTCAACATCTAAAATTGTGTCAACACAACCCGATTTAATTATTTCCACGGCAAATTTAACAAAAAGCTACAGTAAAAAGTCAGTTGTTGAGAAGTTAAATTTAGCCGTACCTCGTGGTTCAATTTGCGGTTTTCTTGGCCCGAATGGAGCGGGTAAAAGTACTACAATCAAACTATTACTGGGATTGGTAAAGCCAACTAGTGGAGACGGTACTATTCTTGGTAAAAATATTGTAAATGATAGCGTTAGTATTCGGGAAAAAGTTGGTTTTTTAGCTCAAGAGCCGCGTTTTTATGGATATTTAACCGCTCGCGAAACTCTACGTTTTGTCGCTTCTTTCTTTTTCAAAGGTTCTAACAGCCAAATTGAAAGTCGAATTGATGAGATTATCTATATTGTAGGCTTAGATGGCAAAGCAAACCGTCCGGTTAAGGGTTTTTCTGGAGGTGAGCGTCAGCGTCTCGGTATTGCTCAAGCTGCCATTAACGATCCAGAATTAATTATTCTCGATGAGCCAGCGTCAGCTTTAGATCCTTTAGGAAGACGTGATATGTTACAGATTATCGAAAGTTTTCGCGGCAGAAGTACCGTTTTTTATTCAACCCATATTCTTGATGACGTGCAACGAGTCAGCGATATGGTAGTTATTCTCAACAACGGTAAATTAATTGCTCAAGGCTCCATTCAAGAATTGCTGGCAGGAAATCGCAGCCAATTTCATTTAACAGTACGCGGTGACGGTTTAACTATACGCGATAAATTAAAAAATATATCTTGGATTAAAAATATTCATATTGAACCAGGAATTCCCGATATTAATAATAATAGAACTAGTAAGCTGCACGTTAACGTTACTAATCCAAATCAAGCAGAAAACGAACTTTTACGTTTAGTAACATCAGATAGCGAAACGGTTGTAACTGAGTTTGGACGCACTTCTTACCAGTTAGAAGATATTTTTGTAAATTTAGTAGAGGGAGACAAAAATGCTCGTTAGAAGCTCTGCTAATACTTGGCTGCGCGGTTTTTATCCCATATTTAGAAAAGAATTAGTTCGTTTCTTTGGAAATAAACGCTGGATATCTCCATTATTTCTTTGGATGGGATTATCAGCAGCACCAACAATTTCTTTGATTACAGTTGGTGGCTCATCATTCTCAGCAAATCAAGGCATTGCGTTATTGTCGTTATTTTTGTGGCTGGGTACTTTCCCAATGTCGATTGGAACTATTGTAATTAGTCAAGGTGCGATAGTCGAAGAAAAATTAACCCAAACCTTGCTATGGATTTGTTCTAAGCCTTTATCAGGTTCGGCTTTTGTTTTAGCTAAATTTGCAGCTTATGCTGTTTTTATTGCTGTAATCGTGTTAGGTGCCCCCGCATTAGTTATAGGTATTACAGCAGCTATGTTGGGAATAACTCTTAATTTTTTATTCAACTATCTTGGCAGCATACTGATGATTTATTTGCTGTTACTGTTCATTTTGGCATTAACTTTAATGCTGGGAACGTTTTTTCAAAAGATTAGCTTTGTTACGGCGATCGCCCTTATCGTTTATGTTACCGGAGGTAGTTTAAATGCAAATAAATATTTAAAGCAAATTGAACCCTATAGTTTTGCAGCGTTGCAGCGTTATGCTGTTGAAACTGCTGCTGGAAGTTTTCCCATACAGGCTTTGTTTGCAATCGGAATTACGCTTTTATTGATTGCGATATTTCTGTATATTGCTTCTTGGCAAATGGAACGATATGAGTTTTAAATTTTAAAAACTTTATTTTATATTTTACCCAATCCAAAATTGCCGAGATAACAAGGAAAATATTTAGGTTATTATTAACAGCTTTACTGATTTGAATATTGACATTCGCATCATCTTTGTTTAGTCCACTAAATTATGGAGACTTTATAATTACCAAATTTCTAACTTAATAGCATTTAATAGTCTATATGTCAATCAATTTTTATTTTAGATTTACGGTCTTCGTAGCGTGTCCGGAGGACATATTTAGATTGTCCACATAAATAAATTTAGGGGCTTCTCTGATGCCGGGATTCACAAAAAAAGATTTATGACCTAGTTAAAACCTTCTTGCAAGAAAGCCGTTCGTAATTCAATCCAAAATCCAAAACTTGTACTGAGCTTGCCGAAGTATCTAAAATCTAAAATTTTTTCGGTCATATATAATTATTTTTTAGCAAAATATATTTTAAAATCAATTAATTAACATAAGCTTTATCAGTCATTAACACAATATTAAACTTTAATTTCTAATCTAAGGTTGGTAGCAAAAAAAATCACTTTAATAGTTACGTAATATCCAGACGTTCTCAAAAGCGCGATTTTTAAATATATCTCTTATCGTCCCTTTGTCAAGAAGTGAGGGAAACATAAGGGTTATGTTTTGTGGCTATTAAATCGGTAGAAAATCATTAAAAGGAAATACACTTCAATGGCTGACGTTAAGTTAACAGGATTCGCATCGTTACCAGCCGACACCTTTGCAGAGGGTTCCCCAGCAGGTGCTGATATTTCTGCGAATGGACGCATGGGACCTTTTGAAGGGCAGCCGGTACAAGGTTTTAGTGGAGTGCAGTTTGCACCGAATAATGACGGCTCTTACTGGTTTTTATCGGATAACGGTTTTGGAAGTAAAGATAATAGCGCTGATTATTTATTGCGGATTTATCAAGTCAATCCCGATTTTAAGCAAGAAAACCAAGGAGATGGAACCGTTGAAGTTGAGCAATTTATTCAACTTGCCGATCCAGATAATTTGATTCCTTTCGATATTGTTAACGAAGATTCTGCACAACGTTTGTTAACTGGTGCGGATTTCGATATTGAATCTTTTGTAATTGCCGATGACGGTTCGATTTGGATTGGGGATGAGTTTGGACCGTTTCTACTTCACTTTGACTCTATGGGGAAGTTGATTGAAGCACCGATCGCAACTCCGAATTTACCAACTAGCGATGAACCATTAGTGCGATCGCCACAAAATCCCGATGTACTTTTCAACACCTTGGATGGAGAAGCGCCGCTGGTTATAGCCCACCGTGGTGCTAGTGGAGAATTACCCGAACACACTTTGGAAGCATATCGTCTCGCTATTACTCAAGGTGCTGATTTTGTCGAACCAGATTTAGTCATTACTAAAGATGGGGTGTTGATTGCGCGTCACGAACCAATTTTAGATAATACCACTAACGTTGCTGAGGTGTTCGGGGAAGAACGTAAATCTACAAAACTCCTTGATGGCGAAGAAGTTACGGCTTATTTTGCTGAAGATTTTACAATAGCCGAAATTAAGCAACTGCGGGCAGTACAACCCCTTGCTTTCCGCGACCAATCTTTTAACGGTGAATTTGAAATTCCCACTTTCCAAGAAGTTATCGAACTTGTACAAGAAGTGGAAGCCGAAACCGGGGAAAAAGTAGGGATTTATCCAGAGACAAAACACCCGACTTTCTTTGACGAACAAGGTTTATCTTTGGAAGAGCCGTTAATTCAAACTTTGCAAGAGACTGGTTTCACCGATCCCGACAGAATTTTTATTCAGTCTTTTGAAGTTGCCAATCTCCTTGATTTACAAAATAACCTACTTCCCGAAGCTGGTTTGGATTTACCTTTGGTACAACTTTTGGGTGATGTCGAGGATAATTCTATTAACGAAAACGGTGGCGGTTTTTCTGTACCTTACGATATTGTTGCCAACTTCAGCAATCCTGATTTTGATGCAGCAGACGCAGAAGCTGTTTACGGCGATTTTGTGAGTGTAGTTCCCGATTTTGGTCAAGATGTCACTGGTGATGGTATTCCCGATACGACTTATCAAGATTTAGCCACCAAGGAAATCTTTGATTATATCGGTGAAACTTATGCTGAAGGTGTGGGACCTTGGAAAAATAGCTTTGTACTGCGCGAAGCCCTAGACACTCCCGTGGATGGGGATGGTGATGGAAATGCACAAATCACAACCCAACTCACCGGAGAAGTTCGTCCTTATGTAGAATGGGCGCATGATGCGGGTATGCAAATTCATCCTTACACTTTGCGAAATGAAGAACGTTATTTAACTTTAAACCCCGACGGAACCCCGCAAACTGCCGAAGCTGAATTTGAACAGTTAATTGAATTGGGTGTGGATGGTTTCTTTACCGACTTCCCCGAAAGCGGCAGAATTGCGGTTAACCAAGAAATTGTCCCTGCCAATCTTGCTTCATCTCGCGGATTTGAAGGAATGGCATTTAGTCCCGATCGCAATACGCTATATCCTTTATTAGAAGGTGCGGTTGAAGGAGATGCCTCAGATGCTTTACGAATCTACAAATTTGATGCCACAACCAGCCAGTACACTGGCTTAGTTGGTTTCTATCAAACTTCAGTTCCCGGTCATGCAATTGGTGACTTTACTCCTATTAACGATTCGGAATTTTTAGTTATAGAAAGAGATGGCAAGCAAGGGGAGGAAGCTGAATTCAAGAAGATTTTCAAAGTTGATATTTCCAACATAGATCAAGACGGTTATGTACAAAAAGAAGAAGTCGTCGATTTATTAGATATTCAAGACCCCAACGACCTCAATAACGACGGTGAAACCACTTTTGATTTCCCCTTCGTTACCATCGAGGACGTTTTAGTTATCGACGAAAACACAATTTTAGTTGCTAACGACAATAATTATCCTTTCTCTACTGGACGAAGTGAGGGTATCGATAACAATGAAGTCATCCTCCTAGAGTTAGATAAAGCTCTTAATTTAGATCCTCGTTTGGGTAGAAGCGCGATGGAGCCTGAAGAATCTAAATTAGTAGCGGGTAGCGATGGTGAAGATTTATTTGTCGCTGGAGATAATTTCGAGGGTAATAATAACAGCCTCTTTGCTGGTTCTGGTAACGATGAGATCGATTTAGCTTTTGGTGGAAGTAACAATCGGGTTAATGCTGGAAGCGGTGATGATGTAATTTTTGTAGGCAATCAAAACCGCGTTTTCGGTGGTGCTGGTAATGACGAATTTGATGCTACCGATGGCATGGGTGGTAATCGGATCTCTGGTGGTATGGGTGATGATATCTTCTATCTTGGTATGAATGACCGTGCTTTGGGTGGTGCAGGTGATGACCAATTCTATGTACAATCCGGTGATGGTAATATCCTATCTGGTGGTATGGGTGCCGACCAATTCTGGATTGTCAGTGGAGAATTACCCGAAGCTGCGAATACCATTGTTGATTTTGAAGTTGGTAATGATGTAATTGGTATTTTGGGTAGTGCTGGCTTGGGTATTGATGCATCAACTTTAGAATTGAATGTAGTTGATGGTAATACCGAAGTTGGTTTTGCTGGTAATACATTAGCAATGCTCAACGGTGTGACTGGTTTGGATATCAATACCAGCGTTGTATTTGCTTGATTATTAGGTCATAGGGGGACTTCCCCCCAATAAAAACAGAAGAAACTTCAGGTTGTTTGGAAGAGGCTGAAAAGCTCGCCATACTTTTGTGTGTTTCTTCTTTCTCTGTGGTTTCATCTCTATCCTCTATAAATAAATCAAAAATTACAAAAAATACTTTATTGATTATTTTTTCTTGATACTAAACCCTCAATTAATGTGAGTTCGACGGATGAAAAATCATCCTTCCTTCTGACTGGAAGGTCGAAGACCTCCGGTCAAACTGATTGAAAAAATTCTGTTATGCAAACGAGCAGTGATTGAGTCAGTGAACGACCATCTTAAAAAGATATGTTAAATTAAACACTCTCCGCACCATACATAGTACATCTAATTTTTTGGTTAACTAGATGACAGGTTTGAACGCCTATATTACTTTCGACTAAATCCTCATAGATTGCTGCCGAAGTAGTCAGCGTACAAAAATAGTGTATTATTTCAGTTTTTATATATAAGCTAAATAATAATCTTTAGTTTTAAAATTATTCCTTTAGTAAGAAGAAATAATCAAAATTATCTTATGTGTAATAAAAGTATGAGTTACTCGAATTAACCGATTCTTAACTTTTTAATAACTATATATAAATAATTGTTATGTATCTTTAGAAATAGCAATATAAATTGCACTGAGTTATATTTCTTGCTTTTTTAATCAGCAAAAACCAATAAGCATTCATCAAAAAATATGGCGAATTCGACTACTGGTAATCACGTTATTTTCGTTCACCCAGATGGAACTAGTCCATCTCATTATGCGATCGCTCGATTTGTTCAAGAAGGTCCTGATGGCAGATTGAATTGGGACAAATTAAGTAACGCTGGTGTATACCTGGGTCACATGGAAGACCAACTTGGAGGTACTTCCAATGGTGGTGCAGTTACCCACGCAACTGGTGCTAAAGTTTACGCAGAATCTTTTGGTTTTGAAGAAGATGGTTCCGCGATTACCTCGCTATCTGGTACTGAAAAAACCATCGTTGAGGAAGCGATAGAAGCAGGGAAAGTAACTGCTTTGGTTCAGTCTGGCGCTACATTTGAACCAGGTACAGCTGCATTTGTAGCTAAGACCCAAGAGTTAGATAATAACGGTCAAAGAGTTGTACCTCGTTCTCAAGCAGTTGCAATTACCAGGCAAGTGATTGAGTCTGGTGTTGACTTCATCATGGGTGGTGGTGAATTAAATATGCTACCAGTTGGTACTGAGGGTTTCCACGGTACTGCTGCTGAATATGATGCTCTGAGTAGTAACCCACTACAACGACCGACAGAAAACCTGATTGAATTAGCTCAGAGCAACGGTTACACGGTAGTTTACACCGAAGAACAACTCAACGACCTGCTCGACCCAGCAAAAACTCCCATACCACCAACCAAAGTATTGGGTGTATTTGCTCCCATCCATACCTTTAACGACCGTCCCGAGGAAGTTTTAGCGGAACGGGGATTACCACTGTATCTGGAAACTGCTCCCACCATCGCCGAGATGCTGGAAGTTACTCAGAAGTTGATGGAACAGCATCCCAACTTTGATAATGGTTCGATCGCCATTGTCGAGGAAGAAGGAAGCGATAACTTTGGTAATAACAACAATGCTGCGGGTACTCTCGAAGGAGTAATTCGGGCTGATGCAGCAATTGGTACAGCGCTTGATTTTATCAATAAATATCCCAACACACTACTATTAACCGCTGCTGATAGCGATGCAGGTGGTTTGGAAGTGCGTGACCCTCTTAATCCTGAAGAACCTGTAGGGACAGTCAATGCTAACCCCACCACAGAACCCCGTCCAGTTCCTCTTGACGGTGTAGATGGTAGAAATACGTTACCTTTCACCGCTGCTCCCGATGAGAATGGTGATGTATTTAACTTCGGTGTCGGTTGGGCTGGTACACCAGATTTTCCTGGTTCGATTGTATCGAAAGCCGCAGGTTTAAATGCAGATAAACTCCCTTCGACCGTTGATAACACGGCGATGTATGAGTTGATGTATGAAACCTTATTCGACACCGAACTTGAATCCCGCAACCCCGCACCTACACCAGCACCAGAAGCCACAAAAGATACTGGGAACGTCATCTTTATTCATCCCGATGGTACCAGTCCTTCGCACTTCATGGCGCTGCGGAACATTGACCAAGGTCCCGATGGGCGGCTCAACTGGGATAAAATGTCCAATGCAGGTGTGTACCTCGGACACATGGAAAACCAGTTAACAGGTACTTCCAACGCAGGTGCTGTTACCCACGCTAACGGGGTGAAGGTATTTAATGAATCCTTTGGCTTGGAAGAAGATAACTCTCGTGTCACTCCCGCTTCTGGTAAAACTGGTTACACCATATTAGAAGAAGCAATTGAGGCAGGAAAAGCCACAGCCCTGATTCAATCAGGACAAATGGCCGAACCAGGAACCGCTGCATTTGCTGCGGAAACTACTAACCGTGATGGTGACAATATCCGTGCCAGAGACAAGTATGCAGAGATTATCGAGCAGGTAATCCGTTCTGGTACCAATGTGATTATGGGTGGCGGTGAACTGTATATGTTACCGCAAGGTACTACAGGTTTCCATGTCACTGCGGAATTAGATGCAGAAGAAACTAGTCCTGAACGTCGTCCAAGTATCAACTTGATTGAATTAGCTGAATCTTTGGGTTATACAGTGGTGTATACCGAAGACGAGATGAATCAGGCAGTTAATAGCGACACCCCCCCCGAAAAACTGCTCGGTGTCTTCGCGGCTGAAGCTACCTTCGATGCCCAGACTGAAGAAGAATTAGGTTTAAACACCGATAGCCCTTTACCTTTGTACGTAGCAACAGCACCCACTGTTGCAGAGATGCTTGATGCATCTTTGAAAATCCTCGAAAATGACCCCGATGGTTTCTTTGCAGTAATTGAGGAAGAAGGTACCGATAACTTCGGTAATAGCAACAATGCTCCTGGTACAATTGAAGCCATCCGTCGTGCGGATGCAGCGATTGGAACGGCAATAGACTACATCGATAACAAAAACCCCAACACGCTGTTAGTAACCGCAGCAGACAGCGATGCGGGTGGTATGGAAGTATACCAATTTGCACCTTATACTCGTCCTAGTGGTAACTTTGATGCGAGCAACCCAGAATTAGCAGATACTCAACCAGAAGTACCTTTTGTTAACGTCAATCCTACCACTGAAAGAGACATCAATAATTTCCTCGATGGTCAAAAGGGTAGTACAGCAAGCGCGGAAAATCCCTGGGAAGCATTCCCCGCAATGGATAGCATTGACGGTCCTATGGGTAACTTTGGTGTCGCTTGGGTAGGAACTCCCGACTTCCCCGGTAGCATTGTTGCTAAAACCTACGGGATGAATGCGGATAAGTTATCTAGCACCGTAGATAATACAGAAATTTACGATGTTATGTACGAAACACTGTTTGGTCTTGCACCCCAAGATGCGGCTGAACTGCAAGAAACAGAGTTAGTCTCTGGAAATACTGATGGTAGTCCGTTGATTGCGACTCGTAACGGTAGTTTCGACGGTATCAATGATACAGTATTTACGGGCGTAGGTAACGACGAAGTAGATGTTTTAGCAACTTCTGCGATTGCAGGTAGCAACCGGATTAACACAGGTAGCGGCGATGATACCATTTTCATCAGCAGTAAGGATAACCGTGTTTTTGGTGGTGTTGGTAATGACGAATTAGATGCTACCGACAGCATGGGTGGTAATCGAATGTCCGGCGGTGCAGGTAATGATATCTTCTACCTAGGAATGAATGACCGTGCTTTGGGTGGTGCAGGCGATGACCAATTCTATGTACAATCTGGTGGTAATAATATCCTATCTGGTGGTATGGGTGCCGACCAGTTCTGGATTGTCAGTGGAGAATTACCCGAAGCTGCAAATACCATTCTCGACTTTGAAATGGGTACCGATGTAATTGGTATCTTTGGTAGTGCTGGCTTGGGTATTGATGCATCAACTTTAGAATTGAATGTAGTTGATGGTAATACCGAAGTTGGTTTTGCTGGTAATACATTAGCAATGCTCAACGGTGTGACTGGTTTGGATATCAATACCAGCGTTGTATTTGCTTGATATTTGATAGATAGTTGCGTTGAGCGCAGGATTGTGGAGACGTAGCAATGCTACGTCTCTACATAAATCATAAATCCTCTGGATTCACTCCTAACTCTCGCAACCGTGCGGCTAAACGTTCGGCTTTTGCACGTTCTTCTTCAAGCTGCTGTTGTGTTTCTTCAGCTTTCTGTGTAGGTGTTGGTATCCAATTTCCTTGAGCATCATACCAGCGCAACCACAGACCTTGTATATCTTCATAGGAGCCTTGCCAAACTCCTAAACCGGCGTTGAATTGTATCTAACCACAATTTTTGGTCAGATAAAGGCATTTCCTCGAAACGAGTACCAACTAATTGGAATACTCGCAATGTATTAGTATATCTATCAAACACCACATAATAAGGTATTCTTAAAATCTGTTCATAAACTTCCCACTTGGTTGGTGGCTTGTTAACTTCTCGTAGAGTTTGACCTAAATCTTCTGGTTCTGTACCGGGGGAAAGCAATTCGACTACCATAAAAGGACTAACTCCTTCTTGCCAAATTACATGGCGCGAAGCTGCGCTTACGCACACGTCTGGGGAGGGAATAGGGAATAGGGAGTAAGGTTTATATAACTCACGAGTAATTATATAAATAATTTTGCGTCAGTACTTAAATAGTCGCCTTGACCGCATACAACGTCTTTAGATTATTTTAGGACTTAGCAACGGCGGCATATTTTCTTGTAGGGGAGGCAAAAAGCGGTGTAGATTTTCTTCCCGCTTTATTGCCGTTGCTGTGACACTTATAGAAATTCTGAACGTAGTAATAAGGCTTGTGGTATCACGCACCAACCACCTGTATTTATAAAAAAATATAAAGAATGCGAAAAAGCAAATCATATAATCAACTTTGAGCTTGATTGTTAATAATTAATGATTATTTTTTATTTGCCAAAAGTGTTTTTAAAACAACTATTTTCTAGAGAAAAAGTATCCAAATCTATCAATTTGCTAATAAAATAATTTCTTTTTTAAAGTTTATTTAATACTCTCTTAATATAAAAATGAAACAATCTATTTCATGCTGCTCAGTATTTTTTCGCATCCAAATTTTCTGAAGACCTAGCGATCGCTTTTATTTTGGTTTCACTGGCGTAATTTTAGATAGGGAATTTACCTTTAATGGCTAAGAATACAATTATCATGATTGGCGACGGCATGGGCTGGGAAATGGCTCGCGTCGCTGCGATATACAAACAAATTCAGGAAGGTGCTACTGGCAATAGTCTCAGTGATTTTTACACCGAGGGTAAGGGAAGCGGACTTAACCTACAAAACTTAGAAAATTACGGTTTAGTAACTACCTATGGAACCACCATCGCGGGTGATAATGGTATTTACAACACCAGTAATTCTGCTCTTGGAGGTGACATTAGTTGCATAAGTTTTGATTTGATTTTGATTTGATTAGTAATCAGTTAATAAAATGACTGATTCTTAATCGATTCTGAACCAAAATTAACTTTTTAATGGTACGTAATATCAAGTCTGGCTAATTAATAAATCAAGAATAGATAAAACCTAAAAAAATTAGATATAAGCTTATAAATTCATAATTTTATATTGTATCTGTTTAAATTATAGTTACTTTTTTTATGTATCACAGTTTACTTGAGTTGAATTACTAGTTTTATTTAAGTTGTATTGAGGAATAAAAATATATTTGAAAATATCAACAAAATAATGGCAATTATTAACGGTACTGCTGGCAATGATGAGTTGATAACTGTAGAAAGTAATGATGAATTACTCGGCTTAGAAGGTAATGATTTTCTCGATGCTGTAAGTGGGAAAGGAAACAATATTCTGCGCGGTGGTGACGGAGATGATGAGTTATTTGGCTACAAAAACGACCAATTATTTGGAGATGCGGGGGACGATGACCTCTACTCTGATGGTGAAGGAAATAATCAATTGGATGGGGGTGAGGGAAATGACAAAATTTTTCCCGACCGTAACGATATAGTTGATGGTGGACTTGGTGATGATATAATTTTTGCTGGACGCGGTGGTAATACTTTTACGGGTGGTTCTGGCAAAGATATATTTTGGATTGCAAATGTTGAGTTACCAGAAAATCCGAGTATCATTACCGATTTTAATTTTATCGAAGATACAATCAGAGTTGATTTAGAAGGTGTTGAAAATTTTGCTGACCTTTCAATTAACCAGCAAGGTAATGATACTATTCTCAGCGCACTTGGTAGACAATTAGCAATTCTCCAAGGTGTTGCTGCTAATCAACTTAATCCAACCAATGTAATTACCGATAAAAATGCTCCTAACAATCCGGGAACAAATCAACTTACTATTAAAGATGCAACTTTCTCAGTTGCAGAAAATAGTGCTGAGGGAACATTAATCGGTACGGTTAGCGCTAATGACTCCGATGAAGAGAATATCCTCACCTATAGTATTACTGATGGTAATCTAGATATTGATAGCGATGGGAATAGTGCTTTTAGTATTAATGCTAGCGGTGAAATTATTGTTAATGACTCTGATGATTTAGATTTTGAAACAAATCCTCTTTTTAATTTATTAGTTACAGTTGCTGATAATACTACTTTAAGCGATACGGCTAATATCACTATTAATTTACAAGATGAACCTCTACCTCAATTTGATATTGAACAGACTAAACAAGGTATTTTTAGTTTAATTGGAGATACAAACGAAAAAGCAAATCTTTTGTTCTCACTAGTCGGTGTGGATGCTGCTAACATTAATGAAATAGGTGTATTTGCTGTTGACGAGAATAATGCTGTTAATGGAATAAATCCCGATTCTTTACAATATATTCAAGAAGGGTTAAAACAAGGTAGAGCGATTTTTTCGGCCATTAATAATCAGCCAAATGGTTATGCAGAATTAGAAAAAACGCGCATCTTAGAAGGATATCAAAGCGGCGAACGTTTGGTATTCTATCTAGTAACAAATAATACTACTGATAGTGTTGTTGATGGTAGAACTTCTCCAGACAGAGTTGTTTTAAGTTCAACCTTTGCTAGTAATGATTTTGCTCAAGTCAAAATTGCAGATATCGGTAATGGTAAATTTGAGTTAGCTTGGGAAGACGAAATTGGTGGTGGCGATCGCGATTTCAATGATTTAGTATTGAACTTGGAAATTACCGATCAACCCGCACCAGACGGTACTAATTTGCAGGGTGGGAATACTTCAGAATTAATCGACTTGAGAGCATTGACGGGTAATGTAAGTATGACAGCACAAGTTTTTCGGGAAGCTGCGTTTGATAACGAAGTTGTTTTCTACAGAATTGACAACCCCGATGGTATTATCGGTAGCTTTAATCCCGAAACTGCTTCTCAAGCTGATTATCTGAGCCAAGCTTTGCAAAATTTGGTTAAAGATATTAATGGTGATGCGATCAAACTTGGAGTTGAAAATCAAAGTACAGCTTCATTTACAGCAGAAGTTGCAGCTGGGTCAATTTTAGTACCAATGATGATTGTTAATGGTAGTTTAGATCAGCTTCAAGATAGTAACACTAGCAATGACCCCACAGTTTACTTCCCTTACATTGGTGCTAATGCTGATAGTGTTGACCACATTCGTTTACTTGGTGATAATACCTTTGGCTTTGAAGATTTAGCTAATGGTGGCGATATGGACTTCAATGATATGATTGTCAAAGTTGATTTTAATGGTAATATCCCGGTTTAATTAAACTTCTTGGATAAGTAAAAACCTTGTAGAGACGTTGCAGTGCAATGTCTCTAAATGCTTTTGATGAAGCGGTTCGTTTTAAACAAAAATGGCGCAAATCAGCTAAATTAAGGTTGCTAATATTTCATACAGCGCTTTTGAGCTAAGTGAGGTACACCAATTTCAAGGGTAGTTTTTAAGTCTTTAAATTTGAATCGCTTACTGTACATCATAAACATCGAATCTACTGTAAATAGTTATTTAACCCAAATTTATCCTTGACTTAACCTCCAGATGAAACATTTGAAGTGAGTATTTTCACAGAATAAATAATTTCTTTTTTCTACAAAAAATACTCAAATCCCGAATTAAATTAGTTAAAGGATAAACATTAACAATGGCTGATAATTTGAGCCAAAATCAGGTGCGTTTCGCAACCTTCAACGCTTCCTTAAATCGCAACAATGCAGGTGAATTAATTACCGATTTATCTACTCCCGATAACCAACAAGCGAAAGCGGTAGCCGAAATTATTCAGCGGACAAATCCTGATGTGTTGTTATTGAACGAGTTTGATTATGACGAAAACGGAACTGCGATCGCCAATTTCAAACAGAATTATTTAGAAATTAGCCAAAATGGTGTTGATGCTGTAGAGTATCCCTACGTTTACTTAGCACCTTCTAATACAGGAATTGCCTCTGGGTTTGATTTAAACAACGATGGTACTGTCGGTGGTGGTGATGATGCTTTTGGTTTCGGGTTTTTTCCCGGACAATTTGGCATGGTAGTATTATCCAAGTATCCCATCGTAGAAGATGAAGTTCGTACTTTCCAGGATTTCTTATGGAAAGATATGCCGAATGGCTTTTTGAGTAATGACCCTACCGTGGATGATGTCGCTACTCTTGTCAACGAAAATCTAGGTGGTTTCTACTCTCAAGAAGAAATAGATGTTTTACGTCTTTCTTCTAAAAGTCATTGGGATGTTCCAATTAATGTAAATGGTGAAATTATTCACGTTTTAGCTTCTCACCCCACCCCACCAGTTTTTGACGGTGCAGAAGATCGAAACGGTAAACGCAATCATGATGAAATCCGCTTTTGGGCTGATTATGTAACTCCTGGTGAAGGGGATTATATTTACGACGATAGTGGTAATACAGGTGGGTTAGATAATAACGCCAAGTTTGTCATTATGGGAGACCAAAATGCCGACCCATTTGATGGTGACAGCACAGATAACGCAATTTTGCAACTATTAGATAATTCGCAAATAAACACTGCTGTAACTCCGTCGAGTCAAGGTGGGGTAGATGCCGCAAATCGTCAAGGAGGAGCGAACGCTACACATACAGGTAATCCCGCATTTGATACTGCTGATTTTGCAGATGATACTCCTGGTAATTTACGGGCAGATTATGTTTTACCTTCCAATAATTTAGATATTAATCAAGCTGGGGTATTTTGGCCAGAAACTGAGGACCCCCAATTTCCTTTAGTGGGAAATTTTCCTTTCCCCAGTTCCGATCACAGATTGGTTTATGTTGATGTACAAGAGGCTAATGTTGACCGGAAAACTGTTACGGGTGTAGAATTTTTGGGTGAAGTGACTTTCCCCACTGGTTTACAGCTAGATGAAACACAAGTCGGGGGAATTTCTGGTTTAGCTTACGATGCAAATAGAGGTATCTATTACGGATTATCTGACGATCGCAGTCAAATCAATCCTGCTCGTTTCTACGATATATCCATTGATTTGAGTGATGGTTCTTTGGATGATGGGGATATTAGTTTTGATAGCGTTACTACTCTTTTAGATGAAAATGGTCAACCTTTCCCTCAATCAAGTCTTGACCCAGAAGGAATTGCTCTCACCAAGAATAATACTTTATTTATTGCTTCGGAAGGGGATGCGAATCAATTAATTAATCCCTTCGTCAATCAGTTTTCTTTGCAAGGCAAACAACTTAGTGAATTACCAATTCCTGCAAAATTCCTACTTACCCAAGATCAAACCAGCGGAATTCGTAATAATCTAGCTTTTGAAAGTTTAACAATTACTCCCAATCAACGTTATCTATATACTGCGACTGAAAATGCTTTGTTTCAAGATGGAGCAGCAGCAGATGTAGAACAAGAAAGCTTATCGCGAATTATAAAATACGATCTGACAACCGAACAACCCGTAGGAGAGTTTGTTTACGAAGTTGGGGAAGTGCCAGTTGCTCCCGATTCTGACGAAGATTTTCGTACTAACGGTTTAGTTGAATTATTAGCGACTGACAATAACGGTACCTTGTTAGCTTTGGAGCGTTCCTTTACTGCTGGTAAGGGTAATACCGTTAAGCTTTATGAAGTGCAAACTCAAGGTGCGTTGGATGTTAGCAGTCAAAATGATTTATTTAATGAAGCCGAAAATCAAGCTTTTGAAATCGATCCAGCGGTAGATAAACGTTTATTGGTGGACTTTGCAGATTTGGGAATTGCTCCCGATAATTTGGAAGGTTTGGCTTTGGGGCCACAATTAGCAGATGGGAGTCAAAGTTTGATTGTTGTTAGCGATAATAATTTTAGCGATACTCAAAAAACTCAATTTATCGCTTTGGCTTTAGATTTCAAAACTACTCCAGCGGTACTTCCTACTGTAGAAACTCCTTACACTATTGATGATGAGGAAGCACCAGAAGGTGTTTTAGCTGGAGATTCCGACGATCCAGCAATTTGGGTAAATCCGAATAATTCTGGTGAAAGTATTGTGATTGGAACTTTGAAAGATGGTGGTTTAGCCACTTTTAATTTACAAGGAGAAATTCAGCAGGTAATTTCAGCACCAAATTTTGGGGAACAACCTTTATTTGGGGAAAACCTCGAACCAAAAGAATTTGGCGGTCGCCGTTTTAACAATGTCGATCTGATCTACAATTTTTCTCTTGCATCAATGTTAATTGGTGCGGAATCGAAAGTTGATTTGGCAGTTGTTTCCGATAGGGAAAATGACACCCTCGCTATTTTTAGTATTTCAGAAAACGGTCAACTCGATAAATTATCTACACCACAATTAGACGATGAAGAATTTTCAATCTTTGGTGTAGATGATGGTGAAGCAACTGCTTACGGTTTAGCAACTTATACCAGTCCCGTTTCTGGGAAATCTTATGTATTTGTTACTCAAGCAGATGGTAATAAAGTTGCTCAAATCGAGTTAACTTCTAAATTAGGTCCCGCTGACGAACAATTGATAGAAGCTGAAGTTGTTCGTACTTTGGAATTACCAATACCCACAGGTGATGCAGAAGATTCTCAGTCAGAAGGTTTAGTTGTTGACCAAGAATTGGGTTTCCTTTACGTAGCATTAGAAGATGAAGTTGGTATTGTTAAATTCTCTGCGGAACCTGATGGTAGTAGTGATTTCACGGTAGTTCAACCTTTAGATGCTGATTATCTAGAACCCGATATCGAAGGTTTATCAATATATTACGGTGCTGACGGAACTGGTTATTTAATCGCGAATAGTCAAGGTGATTCTTCCTATGCTGTCTTCAGTCGTGAAGGTACAAATGAATATTTGGGTAGCTTCGTTGTCGGCGATAATAATGGAATCGACCAAGTAAACGAAAGCGATGGTTTAGATATTATTAATGTACCTTTGGGTTCGGAATTCCCCAACGGTTTATTAGTAGTACAAGACGGAGCAAACGACCCCCAATTTGTGGTAGAAGACGAAGAAGAATTAGAAAATGCCAGCACTAACTTTAAATTTGTACCTTTAGAAAATCTAGAGATATTAAATCTAGACACGAACAGCTATAATCCCCGCAATCCTCAGCCACAATCCTTAGTAAACGGAATTGCCAGCGGTGATACCACTCAAAATTCTACTGTTTTATGGGCGCGGAGTACATTTCCCGGTGAAGTTAGCTTTGAATATTCTACCGATGCTAATTTCAATTCCGTTATCGGTACAGTTACCGCAAACGTCGAGAATATAAACCTTCCCGTCAAAGTTGAAATTGAAGGTTTAACAGCAGGAACCGAATATTACTACCGCGTTACCGATGCAGCAGGCGATCGCGCATCGGGTGAATTTGAAACCCCAGCAGCAGCCGGTACTAGAAACGGTTTGCGCTTTGGAGTTTCCGGAGATTGGCGCGGTGAATTGGCTCCTTATCCAGTTATTAGCAACGCTGATGAACGGGATTTAGCATTTTTTGTCGAACACGGAGACACTATCTACGCTGATGATGCTTCTCCCGCAGTTTTGAACGCAGATGGTACTCCTAAACAGCAAGCAGAAACTATTGAAGAGTATCGCGCTAAACATAACGAAGTATATTCTAGTCGCTTTGGCAAAAATACCTGGGCAGATTTACGGTCATCTACTTCTATTTTAGCCACCATTGACGACCACGAAGTTACCAACGACTTTGCAGGTGGTGCAGATGCTTCTACAGATGACCGTTTTGCAGAAACCAGCGGTTTGATTAACGACACCCAACTCTATGAAACTGGTTTACAAGCCTTCCAAGAATATAATCCTTTACGCGATGAATTTTATGGTGATGTCGGTATGGAATTTACCGTCTAAAAATAAATTTTTGGGCAAAACATCATAGGTTTGTAGTAGCACGGTGACTCGCATCTGAAATCCGGATACGAGTCACCGCGCTACTACGAGCGAACCTTCCTTTACCCCGCAAAATTAATGTGGTGGAGTACTAGCCTTACAGGCTGCGAGCTAAATTTTGGCGAATTATTTTCACTAAATTCTAATAACAACCCTCTTAATAACCTAACTATTACTCCTCCTATATCCAAGTAAACACTGATGCCTCTATGTATTTAATCGCTACTTACAGAATATACAAGAAGATGCATCTCGATTTACCTAATGCTGGGTTTATACTATGAAGACCATTCTGTCAAGGATAATTTTACGGTTTCAATAATTTTGATTGATTGTTTAATCGTTTGTATGGGCGGGTTTAATAACCCGCTCTTAGAAAGTATTGTATAAAAAACCGGATATCAATTTTTGACAACGGTTAAACTATTAAATAGCTTGTTGCAAATAAAAAAAATGTGTAAAAACTGTAAAAAAACTTACGTATGTATTGACTCTACCCTTGGCAAATGCATGAGTTTTTAACTACTATGATTTTCAGTAATTACCCGAATAGCATATGTGACTAAATCTAGGTATTAATAACATTCAGCAGTAACTAGTAAAATTAACCTCCTTGTTGTCTTTTATTCTTTATTAACATATTCACAACCCGTTAATAACTTTATAGATATACTTTGATTGAAACAATTTATGACAGCGGCAACCCGAATGATACTGATATTATGACCGCACTTTTACAAATTGGCGATCGCGCAATTAATGTTGATGAAATTCTTCCGCTGCTTAAGCAGTACGGAATGCTGCCTCAGTTGCTTAGAGAAATAGTCATTGATGATGCAACTGCTTCTATCTCGCTGGCAGAAGAAGAAGTTCAAGAAGCGTATAAACAATTTTATCAGCAGCAGCAGCTAGGAGATGAGCAGCAATTACAAGCTTGGCTAAAATCCCGTGGTTTGGAGCGCGAACAACTAGATTATTTGGTGACTCGCACTCTTAAACTAGAAAAATTCAAACAAGATACTTGGGGATCGAAAGTAGAATCATATTTTCTTCAGCGCAAGGAAAAGTTAGATAAAGTAATTTATTCGCTAATTCGGGTTAATGATATTGCCGTTGCCCAAGAATTATATTTTCGGGTACAAGAAGATGAGCAGCCTTTTGCAGAACTTGCTCGCGAGTATTCCAAGGGGCCAGAAGCGCAGACGGGTGGTTTAATTGGCCCGGTAGAGTTGGGTGTTCCCCATCCGGTTTTAGCGAAAATGTTGCTTAAGTCTCAACCGGGGCAAGCATTACCCCCAACTCGCTTAGGAGATTGGATTTTAATTGTCCGCTTGGAACAATTTCTGCCCGCTCAGCTAGATGCAGCCACCCACAAGCGACTATTAAACGAGCAATTTGAAACCTGGCTCTCTGGAGAAATATCTTCTGTTATCAACAATAGTCAGTTATCGGCGGATAAAGGTGATTCTAAAACGGATTAATTTTATTTTAGATTTTAGATTTTTGTCCCGCCAAACTTTCCAAGACGGATTTTGGATTGAAATTTCAATATTTTAAAGCT
Organism: Calothrix sp. CCY 0018; assembly: GCF_963920925.1. Lineage (NCBI taxonomy): Bacteria > Bacillati > Cyanobacteriota > Cyanophyceae > Nostocales > Calotrichaceae > Calothrix > Calothrix sp. CCY 0018. The sequence goes on from NZ_CAWUDI010000017.1 coordinate 114,354, forward strand.
AGCAGTTAGCCCAGTAAAGAAAAATCAAAAAATATGTAATTCCTTTTAGAGTGCATTATGCCGTGAGTCAGCCTCAAAATCCAAAATCCAAAATTCTCAAACATAAAGGTGTATTTACGGGATAAATCCAAAATCCTTGGCTCCAAAAGAAAAGCATCCGTTGTTAAAATCCAAAATTCAAATGACTTATACAACAACTAACATCCAAGAATTTTTAGCGGACATTGCCCCTTTTAACCAGCTGCCACCGACGGCATTGGCAAAGCTTTTAGAAAAAGCACAGCTGTTCCGCTACCGCATGGGGCAGGTGATTTTGGCGCGGGAAAAAATGCCCGCTCAAATATCCGTCCTTTTTTCCGGACAAGTGCGCTTATTGGGTTACGAACCCCAAACCCAAATACCCGTAACTTTAGAAAGAATGCAACCCGGAGAAGTTATGGGTTGGCTCGAAACAGTGCGGGGAGTACCTGGCTCTACTGCTATCGCTTCAACGGAAGTTATTTGTATTAACTTTAATGCTGCGGATTTTTTAGCTTTATTAGATCAAGAAAAAAGCTTTGGCACATATTTTTACAATCGTGTGGGAATAGTTGAAGTATTTGAATTGCTATCGAAGCAGCTAAGTACCCATGCTAATAATCAGTTAATTTTACAAGCATCCGAGTGTGCCAATTGCAAAGAATTAACCCTGAAGATTTTTGATGAGACGCAAATTGTTAATTTAACAAATCGCGATACTGCAAACCAGTTAAATCCCGATTATGTTTGGTTGGTGAGTGGAGGAACGGTTTCTCCGGAATTAATCGGCAATCGTTTTGATGAAGATGAATCTTTACGCTTAGGAAGTAGGGTTCGTTTGTTGGGAGTAAAAGCAAATGTCTTTTCGCTATCAGAAGACACGCTGCAAGATACTACCGAAGAAGTGCAGCAAGCCCACATCAGTGAAGTAATTCCAGCCGGAGAGTCTTCAGGATACGATGATATTCCCTACGCACCTAACGAACCACCTGAAGCGGAAGGTCATTATAACAAGCAAGATGCTGCTGCTGCGATTAAATATCCCCACGTGCGCGGTAGTGGCGAAGTCAATGCAATTCTGGCTTGTTTCCAGATGTTGAGCAAGCATCTAAATATGCCCTTCCGCAAGGAAGTTATTCGTAAAGTATTGATAAATCAAAAAAAGCGCACGGGTTCGCTGTCGTTGCAGCAGTGCGGTGCTGTAGCTCAATTAGTAGGTTTAAGACCCCAGCTTGTCGGCGTACCTTCTAGTGCGTTAGGAAGGATTGAAGCTCCTGCAATAGTGCAATGGCAAGATAGTTTTGCCGTACTTTACGAAATTACCAAAAAAACCATAGTACTTGGCGTACCGGAATCGGGTATCCTGCGTCAGAACACCTCAGATGTAGCCCAGGTGCTGCTTCAGTCGCAACCTCAAACCGAAGAACAACAAGATGCCATCCCCATATTGCTGCTGCAAGCCACCTCAGAAACCCCGCAGCAAAAATTCGGGTTAAGTTGGTTTGTACCATCTTTAAATAAGTATAAAGGCGTACTTGTAGAAGTATTTATTGCCTCCTTCTTTTACCAGTTGTTCGGTTTGGCTAACCCGCTTGTAACTCAGGTAATTATCGATAAAGTAATTAACCAAAACAGTCCGGATACGCTGCAAGTTCTGGGTGTATTTCTACTGGTAATTGCAGTATTTGAAGCAATTATTGGTACTATTCGTACTTATTTGTTTGTCGATACCACCAACCGGATTGACTTAGCTTTAGGTTCGGAAATTATCGACCATTTGTTACGTTTACCATTACGTTACTTTGAAAAGCGACCCGTAGGTGAACTTTCCACAAGGGTGAACGAATTAGAAAAAATTCGCAGCTTTTTAACGGGAACCGCTTTAACAGTGGTTTTAGATGCGGTTTTCTCCGTGATCTATATCGTGGTAATGTTTATTTATAGCTGGCTATTGGCTCTCGTAGCCCTGGGGACATTGCCGCTATTTGCCATTCTTACCTTTGTAGTTTCTCCCATTGTGCGGCGACAGCTACGGTTTAAAGCAGAACGTAACGCCGAAGCACAATCCCACTTAGTAGAAATTTTATCCGGTATCCAGACAGTTAAAGCCCAAAATATTGAATTGCGATCGCGCTGGCAATGGCAAGAACGTTATGCTCGTTATGTAAGTGCTGGTTTCAAAAACGTACAAACTTCTACTGCTGCTGGTTCTACCAGTGGTTTTCTTAACAAGCTTTCCGGCTTACTCGTGCTGTGGGTGGGAGCTTATTTGGTATTAGACAACAAACTAACTTTGGGACAGTTAATCGCCTTTCGTATTATCTCCGGTTACGTTACTTCTCCCTTGTTACGTCTTACCCAGTTATGGCAAAACTTCCAAGAAACCGCTTTATCCTTGGAACGCTTGAGCGACATTATCGACTCACCCCAAGAAGCCACCGAAGAAGACAAAGGTAACATTCCCATGCCGATGATTGAAGGGGCTGTTAAATTTGATGACGTTTCCTTCCGCTTCAAACCCACCGGCCCGATGCAGTTAAATAACATTAGTTTAGAATTTCCACCTGGTGTATTTGTCGGTGTCGTCGGACAAAGTGGTTCCGGTAAAAGTACGCTGATGAAACTGGTACCGCGCCTTTATCCTTTAGAATCCGGGCGCATTCTCATTGACGGTTACGACATTAACAAAGTAGAACTTTACTCCCTCAGACAGCAGATAGGGATTGTGCCACAAGATACACTACTTTTTGAAGGTTCGGTACAGGAAAATATTGCTTTAAACTTTCCTGATGCCACCCCAGAGGAGATTATCGAAGCTGCTAAAATTGCAGTAGCGCATGAATTTATCATGGAACTGCCGAATGGTTACAATAGTAGGGTAGGCGAACGAGGTAGCGCTTTATCCGGCGGACAGCGGCAGAGAGTCGCAATTGCCCGTACAATCTTACAAAATCCGCGTTTGTTAATTCTTGATGAAGCTACCAGCGCTCTCGACTATGAGTCCGAACGTCAGGTATGCTTAAACTTAGCAGAAGCCTTCAAAGGACGAACAGTTTTCTTTATTACACACCGTTTAAGTACAATCCGTAATGCCGATATAATTTTGATGTTAGATAAAGGTTATGTAGTAGAACAAGGAACCCATCAAGAACTAATGTCACTCAAAGGGCGCTACTACTGTCTGTATCAGCAACAAGAAGCACAAATTTAATAAAATCGGGAATCGGGTCTAGGGCGTTGGGCATAGGTCAAAGGTCAAAGGTCTGCATGTTTAATTTATAACTCTCAATTCCCAACTCCCAATTCCTAACTCCTAACTCCCAACTCCTAACTCCCAACTCCTAACTCCCAACTCCTAAATCCTAAATTCCCATGACTCAACTCAACGGTAATCTTAACGGTAAGACCTCTCCGCAATCAATACTCCCTAAATTCGAGAAAACTCCCCAAGATTCCATTCAGCAGAAAAATGGTAGATCCCAGGTTCCCGAATTTGAGCAAGCTGTAATTTTACGGCGATCGCCAGTATTCTCGCGAGCAGCGTTGTGGAGTATTTTGGGCGTAACTGTATTTACGATTAGTTGGGCAGCTTTTAACAAAATTGACCAGGCTATCCCCGCTCAAGGAAAATTAGAACCTCAAGGAGCGGTTAGGGAAGTGCAGGTTCCCGTTAATGGTCTGGTGGAAAAGGTTTTTGTGAAAGATGGACAGCGAGTAAAAGCAGGAGACGTGCTGTTACAACTGGATCATGCTGGTGCTGAAGCGGAACTGACTTCTGCAAATACAGTTCGCAAAGCTTTAATGATGGAAAATCAGTTTTATCGCAGCTTGTTTAGTAATGCGGGTTCTCCATCACAACCAGCTTCGATTCAAGTTCCTCCAGAAATGGCAAGATTGGCTCAAAGCCGTAATGCATTATTAAATGAAAACCAATTTTTTAGAGTGCTGCTGAGCGGAAAGAGCCAAGGTGCAAATCTGACTGGGGAAGAGCAACTGCGTTTATTTTCGAGTCAAACAGAATTAAGAAGCCAAGCGGCTCAAATTAAATTAGAAAGAGATCAGCTAGAGCAGCAATTAGCTCAAACGAAAGAAAGACTTGATAACTCCCGAAACGTGTTAGCTATAAACCAAAGAATCCTTAACAGTTTAGAAAGTTTGAATACAGAAGGTGCAATTCCTCGCTTGCAGTACTTGCAACAAGAGCAGGAAGTTAACAACCGCAAGAGCGAAGTTGCTCAACTCGGTTCCGAAATACAGCGTCTCAGATTAGCTATGATTCAAACAGGTCAGCAATTACAAAATGCTTTGTCAACTTCGACAAAAGATACCTTGACTCAAATTGCAGACAACGAAAAACGCATTGCTGAAATCGATAGCCAAATTAATAAATCGATAGTCGAAAATGAAAAGCGGATTGCCGAATTAGACGGTCAAATCAAGCAAGCAAAATTAACTAGAAAGTACCAAGTTGTTCGAGCTCCAGTAGATGGAACAGTATTTGACTTAAAAGCCGGTAATCCTGGTTATGTGGCTAATACTACCGAACCCGTGTTAAAAGTCGTACCGGAACAATCTTTGATGGCTGAAGTATTTATAACTAACAAAGATATCGGGTTTGTGAGAAAAGGTATGCCCGTTGATGTCAGGATTGAAAGCTATAACTTCAGCGAATTCGGCGATATAAAAGGAATTCTTGTATCTGTTGGTGAAGATGCCTTACCCCCGGATGAAATTTATCCCTACTACCGTTTCCCGGCTAAAGTGGAACTGAATCGACAAACTTTAAACGCAAACGGAGAAAAATTACCTTTACAATCTGGTATGTCCATTACAGCGAACATCAAAACACGAGACAGAACTATTCTGAGTATATTTACCGATAAATTTACTAAAACAGTGGAAAGCGTCAAGTTTGTCAGATAAATCGCTCAGTTTAAGATTAGTTTAACGTTTATATAAAGATTTCATCCTGTGTATTGCAGCAGGATGAAATTTTATTATATATTGTAAGAAAATAATAAACTTTCTGTAAATAAATAAAAAATCTATGTTTTTTTATTGACTTTGTATTTTTTTAGTTTATCTTGTATTAGTGAGTTTACCAAGTATGTGTTCCCCTCCTGTGCTATTTCCGGAAAGTTAGATTCATTTCTGACCAGAAGATAGATAAGCGTGATAATAGAAAAATTAAAATTTAATTATTTCTACCAAAAAAGTAAAATTCCATGCTCTACTTCTAGTACGCCCTATTTGAAAAGCTTTATCATCGGCGTTTTCAGAACATTTCCGGAGGATGTATCAAACAAACTGTATTGCTCTATTGAAGCATACAATAACTTAGATGAATTAAACTGCAATTAAAACCTTTTACTTCAGGCATATGTCCTAATGCAGAGTAGTAGGTTATTTTTGCATCACAGTATTTATCAGAACATCGGCTAGCAGTTTGCTGTTAATGGAAACCGAATACGGATTCCTTAATTTTTGCTACCCGAATAATATCAACAAAAAAATGAATTAGAAAAGTAAATTCTCAAAACTATTGCTCTATAAAGGCTGCTAAAAATCCGGACATTTTTTCCGAGCAGGGAACATCTGCAACGCAACGTCTTCAAATGTTAAGAAGTATATATTTTGTGGTCAAAATTTAAAATCTAAGTAAGGGGGGAACAACGTTTTTCAGAAAATAGAAAATATTAAATGTAGGATAACACAGTCATCATCATATTAGCTGCATCTATCTCAAGAAATATCTTTAATACAAATCTAAAAAGAGGTTTAGGAAATGGACGAAAACATTCAATACAACTTTGCTTACCTTATCGATACATCCGATAGTGTAGGAACAGATACACTTCAACAAGCTAAACAAGCCTATATAGATTTAACTCAATCCTTAATTGATAGCGGAATTGCAGATGTCAGTAAATTCGCAATCATCCCTTTTGGGAGTAATGCATACCTTGAAACACCAGTAAATGCCACCGAGGCGATCGCAACAATTGAAGGCTTATCTAGTAATGGTTTTACCAATTTCAATGCAGCACTTGAAACAGCAACTCAATATTTCTCTACCGCACCCTCTGGAGCAAAGAACATAGCCTATTTTTTCTCTGATGGGTATTCAACTACAGGAGGAAGTTTTAACGATTCCGCAAAAGCTCTTAAAGCAGTAGCTGACGTTCAAACTTACGGTTTTGGTGCTGCGAATATCATAAATTTGAGGATTATAGATTCAGATCGACCTGATTTAGTCCCCGAAGCATCACAACTAGCTACTAAATTTGTTGCTAGTACAGATGGTTTGGTTGTAAATAACCCTCAAGTTGCTGCTTCTAAAAAGGATGGAGATAGTGATATTGAAATCACATCTGCTCCTCCCTTAGCAGCTGTAGAAGAGAACTCATCAGATACTCCTACTGAGGAAGTCTTAAACAGAGACGAAGAAAATTTGGTTGATAATTCTGTTGTGGAAGCTCCAGCAACATCTGAGAAACCAGAAATTGGTAATATAACCAAACTCGCTAGCAGCATCGATCCATTGACTGGTGGAGAGCTTCCCGTTGTAAATATTGAAGATGTTTTCATTAAAGAAGGTAATTTCGGAACCAGCATCGCTCAATTTACCGTTGACTTATCTTCACCTGCCACCGAGGAGATTCGGTTTTTATACCAAACTGTTGATGGAACAGCGATTTCAGGTTCTGATTATAATCAAGCATCCGGACAAATTACAATTCCAGTTGGTGAAACCAGCGCCAAAATTGACGTTGAAGTGAATGGGGATAGTGAGGTTGAGCCAAACGAAGAATTTACTCTGAATATATTCGGGCTATCTTCAGCAAAAGAAGCAAATAACAAAGCAGAATATAGCAAAGTAGCCGTGATCGAAAACGATGATATTGTAGAAAATTCGCCAATTATTACCCAAAATGAAGCCCCAAGTACGGCAATACTGGATGCGCCAAATATTGTTGATGAGAATCTACTCGATTTAAAATCTCTTACTGGAGAGGTAACAATTAACTTCACTGTAGATAGAGAAGCATTGTATGACAATACCGTCGGTTTTTACAAAATTGAAGACGGAGAAGGAACTATTACAGATCCTGTTACCGGGAATCAATTCAAACCAAGTGATGGCCAAGCTTATGCCCAATTAGCGATCCAGCTTCGCGAACCCGAACTAGAACTAAGCGTAGATAGTCAGAGTTCCATAACTATTCAAGATACCCTCTCAGGAGGATATCTCTATGCTCCCTTCCTCATCGCTGATGGAGATATTGATAGTTTTGAGGGAGATTTCAACCAAGTTTATTTCTCGTTTGCTCAAGCCAACTCCGATAAAACCGAGCATATTCGTTCGTTAAGAAACAACACCTTGAATTTTGAAGATTTATCGAATGGTGGTGATAATGACTTCGACGATCTGGTTATCCGCACTGAGATTGTACCTGTATAGCTTGCGCTTGTTGTTAGTTTAATAACTTCTTACTTATTCACGATTTGACTTGGCTAGAGTTTGAAATCCTCATTTAATAACTTGTAAACTGTGTCGATTTTATAAATGTAATTTTGATCGCACCTGTTTAAAAAAAGGCGGCTTTTCAACACTTAAGTAGGTTGGCACCAATAAATATAACTATGTAACGAAATGTAAAAAAGATTGAAACCCTTGCGATGAACCGCAGCTCCGCTGAATGCAACCGAATGCCTCGTCGCAATGACAAAATATAATCACGTTTATTTACACCCACCTACTTAGTAGTTTTTTTATGTCTAATACAAAAAGTAAGTTTGGTATTGGAACCTCTATTGCGATAATCGGAATCATTGTATCTATCTCGGTGCCTGAAGTGAGATGCGTTGTAGGATTTAAATCTGAAACCTGTGCAAATCAACTGAAAACGGTAGAGCTTTTTTTTCAAACAGAGAAAGGAGAAAGCTTAGGCAGTGTGAAAGTTCAAATCAATACTTTTGGTACACCGGAAACAATATGGAGTAATGATAATGGGTATGCCAAAGCTAGAATCCCAAGTAAAGAAGATGTTGTCATTAATTTGAGCAAGGAAGGCTACCCTACTCAAAACTTCACGATTAATTTGGAAAACGAACAAAGTACAAACAGAATTATTAGACTAAAGAAAGATTTGTCCAAAGTCCAATCATCAATCCAACGAATAATTGTTTTTTGGCTTACTGGAAAATCTTTTTTTGCTTTTGATAGCCATAAACCAAGTTCAAATAGTCCTGATAACCAATCATCTGTTTCATCAAAAATAATTCGTATTTTCTCTTTTAAATCATGCATTATTTTCAGAGTAGGAGATACTTCTTTAACTTGAGCGAGCTTCTTTATCTGTTCTTCGTTTAAGTCAAATTCATTTTTTAATAGAGCATATTTACTTTTCCTTAATCCATCTAAAATTTTTTCATACTTATCTTTATTTGGTTGTGATTTTTCTTTTTTAATAGAATCTTCTATCTTTCTTTTCTCTCGTTTTCTTGTCTTATCTAATTCTTTATTGACTTGTGTCATTACATGAAATCTATCTGCAACAACTTGGGCATTTGGTATAATTTCGGAGACTAAATTTTTTAGCATACTAAGTGTTGAAGAGCCAAATATTTTTGTTAATAAACCATTATTTGTAATTCATCAAATACCCGAACATCCAGAAATATACATAACTTTGTTCAAAAAGCCGACTCAGCAAGAAACAGATAATACTGTGGCGGCTATTGACATTTGAGAACAAATCTGAGTTAAAACAAGCACTAATCAAAATTATTACTCATTGAATTGGTAAAACTTCAGATAACTATATTCCCATCTATACTATTGGCGAAACATTTGATAAAAAATACGGTAAAGCAATTACCAAGATACTCAAATAATTAAACATGAGCGGTAATTTAGTCAATTTTTTACAGTCTTGCAATTCTTTTGAGCTAAAGAAAACAGGTAATATATGGCAAGTAGCAGTTATCAGTGAACAGTAACCAGTAACCATTAACCAGTAACCAGTTAGGAGTTAGGAGTAATTAAGGTTAAAGGCTAAAATTATCCTTGTCCCCTTGTCTTTGCATCTCCCCTTTCTCCCATGCTTTAAAAGAAATTTTGCTCAAAAATAGCGATTTCCTGCTTAGGAGTGACTTGAAATTCTAGCAAAAAAGGCAGAATTAACACACAGACAAGCAGAATAGTGCCTTTTTCTTCAATCAAAATGAGAATTGCTTACGTTCACTTCTATGTTGAAGATGCTAAAACTTGGTGTGATTGGTTTGTACATCATCTTGGTTTTCATAAATTAGATGATGATGCTCTTAAGAGTAGTTTTCCCGGTAGGGGAGATACAGCTTCTCATACCTCCACCGAAGTAGTCAAAAGCGGCTTGGTTTGCTTTGTGCTGTCTTCACCAATATCATCTATCAGCCCAGTGACAAAATATCTACGTCAACATCCACCGGGAGTTGTAGATATCGCGTTTGAGGTAGAGAATTTATCCGCGATTATTGCCCTAGCAGAGCGATCGGGAACAAAGGTAACACAGCCCACCGTGGAATATCAAGAAGATAAAAATTATATTAAGCAGGCATCTGTTGTTGCCTGGGGAGGGCTTACACATACTTTATTGGAAAAACAATTAACATCAGATGTTGTTGAAAATTATTCTTCGACAAATTCCATCCAAGCAATAGATCATATCGTCTTGAATGTTCCCGTGGGGGATCTAAAAGCTGCTGTTGCTTGGTACGAGGATATTCTCGGTTTTCGCGGGCAGCAGAAATTTAATATTCAAACCGAATATTCTGCTTTGCACAGCCAAGTAATGGTTTCTCCCGATGGTAGCGTGCAATTACCAATTAACGAACCTGCAACTCCCAATTCCCAAATTCAAGAGTTTCTTAACGCTAATCGAGGAGCAGGTATTCAGCATATAGCTTTACAAACCAGCGATATTATTCGCAGTATCGCTCAATTTCGCAGCCGTGGAGTTTCTTTTCTCCCCATCTCTAAAAATTACTATTCCCGCTTGAAAGAGCGAACAAATTTACCTCTTTTACCAAATGAACTCAACTATATTGCCGAACAAGAAATTTTGGTAGATTGGAAAGAAGATTTTCCGAATGCTTTACTTTTACAAATTTTTACCCAGCCTATTTTCCCTCAACCAACTTTTTTCTTTGAGTTTATCGAGCGTCGGGAATGCGCTCAAGGTTTCGGAGAAGGCAATTTTCGCGCTTTATTTGAAGCAATGGAACTTGAACAAATTAAACGGGGAAGTTTACAGGTTAAAGGTTAAAAATTAAAAGCTAATCCCTTCCCTCTTTCTAAGCTGGAGGGATGGCGATTTAAACCGTTTCTAGTTTAATTATCAAGTTGAAACATTTATCATTGAATTAATCTGAATGCGCTCTAATCTAAGCACGGGATAAAAGCAATCCTTACACAAAAGCATCCGTTGTTAAAATCCATAATCGATTGGCTTATTAAATATTCACAATTGGAAGATAGCAATTCTTGCGATAATCTGTAAATAAACTTTACAATTGAACGGGAATGATAAGAATTATTACAGATTTTGATGGGCCTATCAGCGATGTTTCCGAACGTTATTATCAGGTTTATCTATTGTGTTTAGAAAAAAATAGCTGTCAAAATCAGCAAGTACGAACACTTTCTAAAGAAGAATTTTGGGAATTAAAGCGTTCGCGTATTCCAGAAAAACAAATAGGTATTATGTGTGGTTTAGAAGAAGCACAAGCAGAAAACTTTGCGGCACAACGAAAACAAACCGTACATACACAGCCTTTTTTTGAACATGATATTTTAGCAACCGGCGCTGTAGATGCTTTATTAAAAGCTAAACAAGCCCGAATTGATTTAGCAGTAATGACTATGCGGCGAGTGCGAGAATTAGAGTATGCTTTAAACAAATTTGATTTATACCAGTTTTTTCCTGAAAATCGCCGGTATTGCCTTAGTAATGATTACGTAAAAACCCGCGATATAAAGGATAAACCGCTACTTATGGAACGTGCATTAAAAGAACTACCCCCCTCAGAAGATACTTGGATGGTTGGGGATACTGAAGCGGATATAACTGCTGCAAAAAAACATGGTGTAAAGTCAATTGCGGTGGAATGTGGCATTCGCGATCGCGCTCAACTTGAAGCCTATACTCCAGATATTTTTGTTAAAAATTTAACTGAAGCGGTTAATTTTATACTTAAAAGTTATGAGTAATTAAAAAGTATTAAAACTAGACATAAAAAAATGGGTTTAAGGGAATTAATTGTTACGTTAAAATCATAACTACTTATTAAATAGATTCCCTATTTCCCAACCTTTACCTATTTAAGAAAGCTGCAAACCAGCCATAATAATACAAAAGTGACTACAGTGGCAAACTGATTCGTTGTAAGATCGGCTGATTGTAATTGTTGTGCAAGGGCACTAGCAATAAGTCCTCCAACAATTAAACCAATTATTAAACCAATTAAAGTTAATAAAGCTGCTCTACCGAATCTACTTTCTTTACGATTCAGGAAATAAATACTGACTCCAACTCCAAGTACTAACATTAACTGTAAAATCGAGTCGTTTTCAGTTCTGTAAAACAAACTGTTGGCACTTAAACCTAAATACCAAACTCCAGGTATAACTACGTCAAGGGTACTGGGTTTATCTACTATACGTTGCAGCCATGCGGGTGATTGCTGTTTCGGAACGGGACTTACGTCGGGAGCTACCTGCTCTCTGCGCTCGGGAAAGCGAATGCGTTCGGGTACTTTGATTTTCCCTTCTTGACGCATCCGCAAGCGGTCCATCAATACAGCATCATAAGCCGCTTCAATCATTTCAAGACGCTGACTATCGCCACTTTGTTGTTCTACTAGGCGATCGCGTGTATCTTGAATTTCTTCAAAGCTAGCGTCTTCTGATACCCCAAGTTTTTCGTAGGGATTTTGGTCGCTCATGGGAGTTAATTACTGATAGCAAAGTCGGAGAAAGGCGTTGTTTAATAAAAACTATTTTATGATTTATTTTGGTAGAAACCAATATTGTCGAATCGAGCCACTCTCCCAAATTTAATTCAAGAAATTTAGGCTAGAGGGAAGCTCGCGGTATAGCTTGTCTCCCGGTTTTATATGCATAAAACAGCAATAATCTGCTAAACAATTCTTGCTTTTACAAGAACCACGATAACTTACGATTGGGATTCGGGAAATACACCGGCGCAGGCTACATTGACAGACGAGCTTAGGGCACTCACGGTGACTTGAATCAACATTTGTAAGCAACGGGGCAGTCTGCGGCTTCGATCTGGGGACAAAACCCTATATAGAAACGGAAACGGCATACTTTGTCGAGCGATTATATCTTGGTACTTTCAACCGTGGATTGCGGACAAAATTTGGGCAAGTTAGCAAGGTGGTTAACTAACTTATTATACCATTTTACAGCAATTAAAATTGCCCGATTGTCGTGCTGACCTCCAATTAGAAATAAGTGGGCTTGCGGCAAAATGCAAACTTTGAAGGCGATGGCTAATTTCTTTAAAAAAATAGGTTACGGTTTCCGTAAAAATAGTGGTTAGGCTTTTTTGCAATATGCCAAATGCTACATAGATTAATTGGTTTATAATCAGCGTTGCTTTCGGGTTCGCTGCCTATCTCATGGATATCGGGAATAGTTTACCCCTGAAGAATACGGTTTCATAGTTCTTTTCAATTTTTATCGTATTACTAGGTAGCGATCTTGAAACATACTCAGACTGAGTGCCCAAGTAATTTACACTCTTTTTTAACTTTATAATATCGCAATAACTCCGTGTATCCCCTCATGCCGTTGAGCAATTAGAGCTTTACTCTAGAATTTGAGTTAAAAACACAAAAAGTAGACATCTTTTATGAAAAAATTAAACTTTGTGTTTTATTTAAAGCAGCGATATTTCTCCGGAGGAAAATTTGTTAATTAACCTATGAACTTTTTTTCGTGCCGTTTAACCGCATATAGATTTAAAATTGATAGCGTAACGGTTATTTATATCTTGAATTAACTCATTTTCTAGTTTAATCTTCAAGTTATAGAGTTGGATGTTGAAATATCTATAATTGTTAGATATTCTCACCTGCCTTATAAGAGCATTGCTGCTTTATACTCAGGGTTGCATAAAAGATAAAATTTATGTTCTCCGCTTACCGTGATTCCAAGGCATTACAAAACGTAAGTCGAATGGGAAAACGGATTATGAGAGCTTTAGCATTGTAGATTATTTTTGCCCAAACGCGGATATCCGCGCTTAAAAACGCAATCCGCTTGTAAATCCTATGAATTTTTTTGCAAAGTGATGGTCATGGCTCCCACCGCCAAGATTCTTGTAGTTGACGACGATCCTGCCGTTAGGAATTTAATCCAACGCTTCTTGATGAAACAAAGCTATCAAGTGGAAGCTGCCGAAGATGGCAAAACCGCTTTAGCTCTATTCGAGCAATTTAATCCAGATTTGGTAATTTTAGACGTTAATTTACCAGACGTAATTGGATTCAACCTTTGCCAAGAAATGCAGAGTCGTAACGGTGTTTTTGTTTTAATGCTGACTAGTCGTGCGGACGAAGCCGATAAAATTCGTGGCTTTTCCAAAGGTGCTGACGACTACTTAACTAAACCCTTCGGTTTAGGAGAGTTAGAAGTCAGAGTCGCAGCCATTCTGCGCCGTCAGCGCGTTGTTACCACAGCGGAACAAAAACGTTTGGTTTTTGAAAAATTGATGATAGATCCTGTCCGAAGAGAAGTTTCGCTCAATAATCTACCAGTTCCTTTGACTGCTTTGGAATTTGATTTATTACATTTCCTTGCCAGTCATCCCGGCCGAGTTTGGCGACGTGCCGAACTTATCCAAGAGGTATGGGATTATGAGTATGTCGGCGACCAAAGAGTTGTAGACGTACATATAGGTCAAATTCGCAAAAAGATTGAAGCTGATGCTGCCCAGCCTGCTTTAATTCAGACAGTACGCGGCGTTGGTTATAAATTTGAATGTCCGGCTCCAGCCCCGCAACCTGAGAAAGTTTAGTGCAACGGGAGGTTAAACCTCCTTTCATCCATTCTCAGTTTATGGCGCTCCGAAGCGGGCTTATTTAAACTTTATAATAGACGGGTACTGTAGATTCTTTTATGAATGCCGTTGCTTCAAATTTTAAAAAGGTTTTGATTTTTATGTCAGAATGCCCTGACATTCTCTACGTAGTTTAAACGATGGTGAAATATTTATTTAATTACTAAATTTTTTAACTGATGAAGCCTAACATTTTTTTGTTTGAAGAGTAATATAAATAATTAAATCCTCTCTAAGCAGGATATTAATTTTTATTTGAAAATTCTATTTATCTATAAACCCGGTTTTTTTGGAAAAACCGGGTTTTTTGTTATTGCTAATAACCAATGCGTGTTAATTAACGCTCTCATTTTAGAAGAAAACGAGTAATAAGGAACGACAATCGCTTCCTTATTGGTACGCAGCGAGTAATAAAGAACGTACATCAATTCTTATACTACCTACTACCGTGCATACTCTAACCAATTTTAGATATTGCTCTGCACCTCAACCAAGGCACTCGGCATTAACCGCTCGTAGGCTTTGCACCAGCAAGCGGCTTTCTATTTTAAGAATAATGATGAAATAAGGTTTCTAAATAAACTCTAGCTGCACGGCGATCGCTATCTCCATTTTGAAGCAGAAACAAAGACAGAGCAGCAGTCATTACTCGGTCTTGATCCCAATCTGGATGGGTTTCTAAATAATTCTTCAAAGAGTCGTGAAGTGTTTCGGGGACTGCTGCATTTAGGCTAACTGTGGCGTTCATAATTCTTCTCCTGAAAATCGGGCTATTAAAGGGGCAATACAGAGCTACTATCACCTTTATGGAAAACAAACCTGCTTCATATAAAGCTTACGAATGTGTGCTGCATAAAGGTATCGGCAAACTGCAATATTACATTGATTTTTGGGTGGACTAAAAAAATCTTGTCGCATCATTTTGCGCTAAGAAGGGGTAGGTTTGTCAATGCTGCGAAATGTTACAAAGTTAGGTATCAAATTCTGCCCTCTACGGAATAATCAGGCTTATATACCTTTTATTGTTACAATACTTAATAATAACTCAGTCCTTACAAATTATTATTCTGGTTTTCAGAAATCCCCAGCAATATCTTAAGAAGCCTATTGAAACGTAAATAACCTGTGGAAAACTTATAGAGTGCCTGTGGAAACTATGTGGAATCAGTGAGGAAAATTCTGGTTAATGATAAGAATTACAACGCATATTATCTACTTATTGCTTTATAGCCCATGAAATCCTTTCTACGCAACCACTTACCGACTATTGATACTCAAATTTGGATTTTGGCGATCGGTAGATTGCTAAGCGAAGTGGGTACGGGTTTTACTTTGTTTTATGCTCCCATATTTTTTGTGAATCAAATCGGTTTATCGGCAACTACCGTTGGCATCGCTTTGGGAAGTAATTCTATTTCAGGAGTTGTGGGACGGATTTTGGGTGGCTCTTTAGCTGATTCCCGATTTTGGGGCCGTCGTCGTACTTTATTATTGTCAGCTGCTATTTCAGCAATTGGTTCTTTAGTTTTAGCCGCAACAAATGATTTTGTCACTTTAGTTATTGGTAATTTGATCAATGGGTTAGGTGTAGGTTTGTATTGGCCAGCGACAGAGGCTGTTGTTGCCGATTTAACTAATAGCAAAAACAGCCGTGAAGCGTTTGCTATTACGAGGTTTGCAGATAATATTGGTCTGGGTTTAGGAATAGTTTTAGCTGGAGCATTGGTAGCGAGTACTGCCAACTATCGCTTGCTATTTATCATTGATGGGGTGTCATTTATTGTATTTTTTGGGGTTATTTATGCATCAATTAAACCAACATCACATCATGCAGATGCAATATCGGATTCTACTCCGCCACAACTAGATTCTTGGGTAGCTGCATTAAGAGATAATCGTCTGCTTATATTTGTGGTAGTGAATATTATCTTTACTACTTATATTTCTCAGTTACACAGTACTTTACCTCTTTATTTCAAGAATTTTATTCAGGTTTCCGAAGTAGATAAAGGTATGAATGAAACAACTATCAGCGCTCTTTTTACTTGGCACTTAATAGTCGCGATAATTGCCCAATTACCTGTTGCTCGGTTAATGAAGCGTTTATCCCACTCCTCCGCGCTTAGCATTTCTGCTTTATTATGGGCAATTGGTTTTATTTGTATTTGGGTAACGGGTGTTTCATCAAGCTATTCAATATTTTGGGCAGCTTTGGCATTATTCACCTGGGCTTTGGCTATCGTTTCTTACACACCATCAGCGGCAGCTTTTGTCAGCAATATAGCTCCAGTAGATAAACGCGGTATCTATTTCTCGATTAATTCCCTTTGCTGGGCTGTTGGTTATTTGATTGGCCCCCCTTTGGGTGGTTGGGCATTAGACCAATCCCGATTTGTTATTAATAGTTTTTGGTTAAGTTTGGCTGCAAGCGTTATTTTGACAATTACAATTTTACGCTATTTGCAACGTTTGATTTCTAGTTCATAGTTTGTTAAAAAAAAATAGCCGCTGAATAATTTTTTTATGCTATCAAGAAAATAGGTTTAATAAATTGATTTGTATTTTGATTTTAAAAATAATGAAAAAATCGATTTTTATAAAATTGCGGAAATAGATGAAGAAATTCGTGATATCATTTTTATATAATGGAAACATTGACCAAAAAAATAATTTAGCCAAGATTACCATTATATAAATAAGCTTATCATCAAAACTGCCCCTAAATCAGCTTCTTAAATAAAAAAAAATTTTTCAAGCACAAAAAAAATCAAAAAAAAAGAAATAAACGGCAAACTGAGCAAACCTGATGTAACAAGGAACATAAAGCGATAAATAGTTTTGAATCATTAAAACCAACGACTCAAAACTAGCGAAAAAATGGTGATAAACTACTTTATTTACGTCTTTCTTGCAACTTGCGATAAACAGATTTCAAATCGACATTATGATGAGCTAAAGCGACCAAAGTATGATAGAGCAAATCGGCGACTTCACCAGCGATCGCATCTGCATCATCATCTTTACAAGCCATAACCACTTCAGCAGATTCTTCACCAATCTTCTTCAAAATCTTATTATCGCCACCTTGAAATAACTTACAAGTGTATGAATCCTCGGTGGGATTATCGCGTCGGTTGGATATTACGTCAAATAATTGTGACAAAGTATCCGCAGGAGGTGGAATAATTTTGCTATCAACCTGATGAAAACAACTTCTTTCTCCGGTATGACAAGCGATATCTCCCAGTTGTTCGACACCAATTAAAAGAGCATCACTATCGCAGTCGTAGCGGAGACTATGCACCAGTTGAATATGTCCGCTCGTAGCACCCTTATGCCATAATTCTTGACGGGAACGACTCCAAAACCAAGTTTCACCAGTTCCCAAAGTCTTAGTTAAGGAATCTTGATTCATCCACGCCATCATCAAAACCGTGCCATCCAAATAATCTTGGACTATAGCTGGCACCAAACCTCGTTCATCGTAGCGAATTTTATCGACGGGAATACAGTTTTGCGAATCTGTTACAGAAAAAAACATACCAGCTAAATACCGCCCTTTAGTAAGAATGATTCATCAATTCACGATATCATTCTGTATGGTGTATCTTTACGGGATGTTTTTGATTTATGCTTACGGTTAGACTTCAAAGAATCGGGAATATGCCGCCTTACTAATGCATTCTCGGCAGCTCTTAAAGTGACTTAATGATCCTTGGAAAGTTCACCGTACCAATGGACAGCCGAGTTGAAAGCTGCCCGATAAATATCCTCAACAGCCGTCTAGTAGCGATTGCGAATTTCAATACGGCAAATCCCGATCTGACCTACATAACATATTCTTATTTTTCAGGGAACGCTAGTTCAGCTAATTTATTACGATATAAGTTTGAAACAGCGTTAAGTAGGTGGGTGTAAATAAACATAACTGTACTTTGTCATTGCGAGGAGGCACGACGAAGCAATCGCAAGGATTTCGGGTCTTTTACATTCCGTTACATAGTTAGTTTTATTTCCGCCAACTTACTTAACCCCTATCCAAAGATAGACGATTATTATTACACTCTAGGAGACAGCCTTGGTAAATACAACGATTAAAACTACCAAATCACAAGAAATCTTTTCAGCCGCTCAAAGCTTGATGCCGGGAGGAGTAAATTCTCCTGTCCGCGCTTTTAAATCTGTAGGTGGTCAACCTATCGTTTTTGACAGAGTAAAGGGTGCTTATATTTGGGATGTAGATGGCAACGAGTACATAGATTATGTAGGTACCTGGGGTCCAGCAATTTGCGGTCATGCTAATCCCGAAGTAATTGCCGCACTGCATGAAGCTCTCGAAAAAGGTACCAGTTTCGGTGCCCCTTCAGTATTAGAAAATGTTTTGGCAGAAATGGTTATAGATGCCGTTCCTAGTATTGAAATGGTAAGATTTGTTAATTCTGGGACTGAAGCCTGCATGGCCGTGTTAAGGCTGATGCGAGCTTTTACCAAACGAGACAAAATTATCAAATTTGAAGGGTGTTACCACGGTCACGCGGATATGTTTTTGGTGAAAGCGGGTTCTGGGGTAGCTACCTTGGGTTTACCTGATTCTCCAGGGGTTCCAAAATCAGTTACCAGCGACACCTTAACTGCACCTTTTAACGATCTAGAAGCCGTAAAAGCACTATTTGAAGAAAACCCCTCGGAAATTGCTGGCGTAATTTTAGAGCCAGTGGTAGGAAATGCTGGTTTTGTTCCTCCCGATGCTGGTTTTCTGGAAGGATTGCGCGAAATAACTCAGGAATACGGCGCGTTATTGGTATTCGATGAAGTGATGACAGGCTTCCGCATCTCCTACGGTGGCGCTCAAGAAAAGTTCGGCGTTACTCCCGATTTAACTACTTTGGGTAAAATTATCGGTGGTGGTTTACCTGTAGGAGCTTACGGTGGTCGTCGAGATATCATGTCTATGGTTGCACCCGCAGGGCCAATGTATCAAGCCGGAACCTTAAGCGGTAATCCTTTGGCAATGACTGCGGGTATCAAGACGTTGGAATTGCTGCAAAAGCCAGGTACTTACGATTACTTGGAACGAATCACCAAAAAATTAGCCGACGGTTTAATACAAGTTGCTCGCGAAACTGGTCATGCTGCTTGTGGCGGTAATATCAGCGGTATGTTTGGTATGTTCTTCACTAGCGGGCCGGTTCATAATTACGAAGATGCCAAAGCTTCGGACACTGCTAAATTTGGACGCTACCATCGCGGAATGCTAGAACACGGTATTTACCTAGCACCTTCTCAATTTGAAGCTGGTTTTACCTCCATAGCTCATACTGAAGAAGATATCGAGCAAACTTTACAAGTTGCACGAGAGGTTATGTCTGGGTTGTAAAAACAATTGCTGCTGATTTCTCTTTCTCATATATATGCTAATCCCGTCTAACAAATAAGACGGGATTGTATATTTCGTGAAGATTTTACTTTTATCGATTAAAGGATTAATTACAGCCACAACCACTTTGGGCACAACCTGTCATGGTTTCATGACCTTCAGCGCAAGCTTGAGAACAGTAATATTGGCCATCTTTTTTAATTGCGCTATCAACTTTTACGATACACAAGCATTTCTCGCACGCGCATTTCATTAAATCTACGGTAGTTGTCATTTTTCTCTTAGCTCCAAAACATTTTTTTCAAAATCATTATAGAATATCTGAACTGATATTCATATATTTAAGATTAGCATATATTTTGCTGGTGCTACAAATGTAAGTAGGTAAGTACAAAAAAATGATTATTGAGATAATGTAGGTCAGGAAGTACAGGGGAAGAGGTTTGAAATAAATTTACATTTATTTATTTGTATAGCGTTATTTTTCTGCACCAACTTACAATTTTTAGCAGTTATGTATGATAACGAGATAATTTTGGCTTTCAAATTTAGTAGGACTTACGCAATTGCGACGATAAATTAAGCTTTTCAGACGTTTAGATCCCCCCAACCCCCCGCTAATTTGGAGAGCTTTGCGTAAGTCCTATTTAGTTAACAAAAAATAATAAAAATCAACCGAAAAATTTCTAAAATTACGTATTTATACTATAGATTGTTCAAATATTGCTTAAACTTTAGAAACTCTTCAAAACAAACCTAGCAATTTGCACCTGGCATCTGATTATTCATATCTCAATAATAGAAATAGAGTAATTGCTCCCCGTTATTTTTTTTTGTAGCGAGTTGACAGTGCATGAGCTACTGCTTAAATCCGAACTGTCCCAACCCAGAAAACTTGCCTTTTAGTGAGAGATGCCAATCTTGTGGGGCGCGAATATTGTTGCGCGAGCGTTATCGAGTTACCAAATCATTAGGTCAAGGTGGCTTTGGAGCGACTTTTCTCGCACAAGACGAGGCATTACCTGGAGAACCTAGTTGCGTAATCAAGCAACTACGTCCTTCTGGAACTGCACCCCATGTTTTACAAATGGCGCGGGAATTATTTGAGCGAGAAGCCGTAACGCTGGGTAGGATTGGGAATCATCCCCAAGTTCCACGTTTACTAGACTATTTTGAAGACCGCGAACACTTCTATTTAATTCAAGAATACGTTCATGGTTTAACTATACAGCAGGAGGTAAAACATAGCGGAACATCAACAGAGGCAGGAGTAAAGCAGTTTTTGAGTGAGATATTACCATTATTGCAATATATACACTCACAAAAAGTAATTCACCGCGATATTAAACCCGCAAACTTGATTCGTCGCGCTCAAGATGCCAGATTAGTTCTGATCGACTTTGGTGCTGTCAAAAACCAAGTTAACCAAACAGCAGCAATGCAATCAGGACATACAGCATTAACTGCGTATGCTATTGGTACTCCTGGTTTTGCACCTCCCGAACAAATGGCAATGCGTCCGGTTTACGGTAGCGATATTTATGCTTTAGGAATTACGTGTATATACTTATTAACTGGTAAATCTCCCAAGGATTTAGAATACAATCCAGCAACGGGTGAAGTGATGTGGCAACAACTTGTACACGCGAGCGATCACTTTGCACAAGTACTAGCAAAAATGATGGATGTATCGATTCATAACCGTTATCAGTCAGCTGATGAAGTACTTAGAGCCTTGGAGATGGAGCCTTATTTAGATAGTTTGGCTTCTGGTTTAGCTGCTCCATCAAATCTTAGTGGTAGTCCCAGAACTTCGACAGGTGTTGTAGATGGTACAAATACGACAAATAACTCCTCTACTAGTTCCTCTAGTACTGGAGTAGCTCAAGTCGCGGCAGCGATTCGAGCTAGAAAAGCCAAAGCAACTTCCGGTACTGCTGTACGAACCAGAAGAGCGAACAACCCCGTGTTAACATCTAAAGCCGCAACTTCTGTATCGGATTCGGGTAAATCTTCCAGTGGAAGATCCCAAACACAGCGTCGCTTAAATTCTGAAAGCCTAACGAAAGCTTATTTGAAGGGAAGACGGGATTTTGCTTTACATAATCTGAGTTTGCTAAGTTTGCAAGGTTCGGATTTATCAGAAACAAACTTTCATTCTTCTAAGTTTGAAAAAACTAACCTTCAAAGCGCAAATCTTTACAACAGCGACTTTGGACGAGCTAACTTAAACAAAGCCAATCTTAGAGATGCTAATTTAAGTAAAGCTTATTTCAACCATGCCGATTTAGAATTAGCAGACCTTCGAGGGGCAGACCTCAGCTATGCTCATCTGAGTAATGCTAATCTCCGTGGAGCTAATTTGTGTGGCGCGAATCTTACAGGTGCTAAAGTAACTCCCGAACAATTAGCATTAGCAAAAACTAATTGGATGACTGTACGTCCTAACGGAAGAAGAGGTTTATTATGATTTGACGGGCTGAAAATAAAACAATTTACTGTTTTGTTTAAAGTTAAATCATTATAAGCCTCTATATATTCGAGGGCAAAGATAATTAAAAACGACAAAAACAGCCCCGCGAGCAATAATGTTAAGACCGCAATGAATGTAACCGCGTTGTTTAAAAAGTCATCAATCAAGGATTTATTATAGAGAAATATATGTTGGTTTCATCGCAAAATTACAATAAAAAAGTTTTGGCAATTAAAATTGTATAGGTTAATTTCCTCTATAATTCCTTTTACTTTAGGATTACTATAGAGGAATATTTGTTGGAATTATCATCTTTTTTTAAGTAGGAAATATCTCTAAGCCTTTTTCTTAATTCGCTTGATTTTAGCAAAATCAATCATAGGTTTTAAAAATATACGTTGTTTGTGAAAAATACTGATAATCAATATATTTTTATAATAATTTTTACTTATATATGGATTTCTTTATATAGAATTAGCTTTTGAAAAATCTAACTAAGTATTTGTACAAATATCTATCTAAAGATATATATTTATTTATTTTTCCTCAACAACTTCTACTCTAGGACTGATTACATTAAAAAATATAATAAGATACTTTGAATAAATAATTCTCATGCCAAGCATAAGATACTGTATAGTATAGAACAGCGCAGTGAAAAATTCAGCTTGTCAAATAAATGTTTGATTATGTTGTTCTATAATGCGTCTACTAATAACTATAGAGAAATTAATATTTAAGAATTTATCGCAATTAAACGTACTTTTGATCGCCTTAATGTAGTTTAAAGATAAATAAATCGCTTAATTTCAATACAATACGTCAGGACTTAGGCAAAGCCTCCTCAATTCCGAATGAGAATTGGAGAATTTTGGTAGCCCGAATCTTTAATTTACCGTAATATTGACATAAGCTCTATGTGTATGAATACAAGTAATAAGTTCTGACTTTGGACAGAAACCAAGTAGTGATGAGCAATATTAGCGAGTTAAATTTTTTATCAGTGAAAGGCTCACTTGTAACGCCCGAATCTATACCCCTTGAGCTAAAACAGCGATTAAGTCTATATCAAGTTTTTGTAAAATTGTATGAGAATCATGGCAGTCTCTTAGAGCAGATTCTTAAATTAGAAAACTTTTCCGAATCTTCGTTGAATGTAGCGCAGTTGTATTATATACAGGCTGTTGTTGATGGAGAAACGGTTTACGTAACTACTAACTTACGTGATGGTAAAAGTCAAAGTTTGCGACAGTCTCAGAATACTTGGACTATCGGGCGCGATCGCAACAGTGGAATTAACATTAATAGTAAGTATGTATCTCGTCGCCATGCTGCGATTCGATATATTAAACAAGGGTTTTATTTAGTAGACTTTAACAGTACTAACGGTACTTATATTAATGGCGAACAGATTTATCGCCCAACCAAGCTTGAAGAAGGAGATATTATTCGCGTAGGTAATATTACTTTTTCTTTTTTCATCAATCATAGTTGTTCTGTTTTACCTACAGTTGCAGTAGAGTTATTGATGCAGTTGGTACCCGCCTCACCAGGTGATGATAACGCTCTTAGCAATAAAACCGGAACATTGCATTCGTACTATAAAAGCAAGACGAAAACTCGAAGGCTTAATGATAGCGAGTATATCGATGAGGAAACTGAGTGTGAGGAAATAGCGCGGATGCAGACTTTTGAAAAGCAGTTAAGTCAAGAGTGGAAATCCGACATTTTAGACCGTTTTTATAGCAAGCAAGCACCTAAAGATTTAGTTTGATGAGGTGCTTTAATGGTAGCAGGGAACAAAGAAAAATAGTAATACAGCTATAGGAAAACGAAAAAAAAACACTCTGCCTCTACACAAATGATAGGTAGGATAACTATTATTAAACTTTAATCAAAAAATAGGCTTTTTACTAATATCAGTAAAGACGGCTAATAATGACTAGTCGTCTTAATTTATAGAATATAAATCAAATTTTCTTAACAAAGATTAAGTCCGATCAATTACTTACTATAAAGCTAGTAATTTATGGCAATTAATACATATTTTGACCAGAACCATATTTTAGCTTCAGACATGAACGCGAGATATCGTGGGAAGGCAAGCAGGCATTTAAACTAAACTTGAATTGCCTCCACACGAATTACCAATTATCAGTTACCTAACTCATCCCAGCGAGCGATAATGCTATTCTTCATCTAATTCTTCTTCATCTTCTTCTTCATCTTCTTCTTCGCTTGGTTGCCCTACGGAGTTAGCAGAAACAACAGCGCCTAATTCTAGCTTTTCAAGTACCTTTTGCCTAATTTCTTCGAGTATTTCCGGTTTTTCTTCAAGGTACTTAATAGCGTTATCCCTTCCTTGAGAAATATTATCACCATTGTAACTGTACCAAGCTCCCTTACGATTGATAACGCTAGTTTCTTCTGCTAAGTCAACAATACAACCCAGAGTAGAAATACCTTTACCAAAAATTACGTCAAACTCGGCAATTCTAAAAGGTGGTGCAACCTTATTTTTAGCAACCTTAACTTTTACGCGAATACCGAATTCTTCCGTACCTTTTTTCAAGGTTTGAATGCGTCGAATATCCAAACGTACCGAAGAATAATACTTTAAAGCGTTACCACCAGTAGTGGTTTCAGGATTACCATAACTGACCCCAATTTTCATCCGCAACTGGTTGATAAACATGACCGTGCAGCCAGATTTACCAATATTTCCAGTAATTTTACGCAAAGCTTGGCTCATCAATCGGGCTTGAAGACCGACGTGAATATCGCCCATATCGCCTTCAATTTCTGCGCGGGGAACTAGTGCTGCTACCGAGTCAA
This sequence comes from Calothrix sp. CCY 0018, assembly GCF_963920925.1. Classification (NCBI taxonomy): domain Bacteria; kingdom Bacillati; phylum Cyanobacteriota; class Cyanophyceae; order Nostocales; family Calotrichaceae; genus Calothrix; species Calothrix sp. CCY 0018. The sequence continues at coordinate 139,183 of NZ_CAWUDI010000017.1, forward strand.
TCACCACGATGTCAACCGCAGCAGAACGCACTAATTGGTCTACGATTTCTAAAGCAGATTCTCCGGTGTCTGGTTGGGAGATTAACAAGTTTTCAATATCAACACCCAAAGCCGCAGCATAGGTAGGATCGAGAGCGTGTTCCGCGTCTACATAAGCTGCGATTCCACCTTCTTTTTGTACTTCAGCAACCGCGTGCAGCGCTACGGTTGTTTTACCAGAACTTTCCGGTCCATAAATTTCAACTACTCGTCCCTTTGGTAAACCACCACCTAGCGCTAAATCTAAGGTAAGTGCGCCCGAAGAAATCGTCTCTACACGCATCCGGGTGGCATCCCCAAGACGCATGATTGTACCTTTACCAAAAGTTTTCTCTATCTGGCTAAGCACCATGTTGAGCGCTTTTTGCTTGCCTGCATTCTCTTTGCTATCTGTGTTAACCGCCATTTGAGCCTCTAAAATATATTGATGTGGGGTATTGGTTGGATAATCTTAATAGAACAGATATACTATCATGCCATCTTAGCACTGCCGAACGCTATATAGTTTAGCTGGGTATTCAAAGAATATTAAAATTGATGACCAGTTGATGACCAGCTAAGGTTTCGGATAAATGCTTATTAGTCTAAGTTGGGTAAAGGGTAATAGCGATTGTTGAAACAAATATTTTATCTATATTTACATAAATATGGTTTCAGCCCGTTTATTGATTTCTCTCGACTTTTGATCGCTGTTCAATTCAAATAATGATTTGATCTAGCTAGAAGCGAACATTGATACGATGCTCGATGGATCGGTTGAGCTTCTTCCGGTAAAAACTTGACCGATTTGTTTATTGCTTCGTGTGTATTATAGTACTCGCCTTTATGTCTTATTGTAATTGAGAAGCTTGAGTTAAATCTTTAATTTAGATTGTATTCTGAATTATCCAACGCCGGGAAAATATTAATTTATTATTTAGCATCACATCAACTACATAGAAGCCTTGGTATTTGAGAGCAATGAAATGATATTCTCTTCTACGGCTTCTGGGGATTGGTTGCCGTCGATAGTCGTGCCGACGATGACGACGGTGATAACATTCTAATATAGGAACCGTCCGATTGTAGAAAAGTTTAACGCGACGCGCTCACTATTTCTAACTAGTTAAAAGCTAATTCACCCGTTGCGATCGCATACCGTGCATTTTCATCCAATTCGTCTAACCTTGATACAGCCTGCCTTAAAATTTCACCCGTGGAAATTATAGGTACGTCAACAGTGCTACAGAAGAGCAGCCCTTTGAATGAATTGAGATTTTCCTTGATATCGCAACTATTTTTTAAGCCTTATCAATCAATTTAACACTGAGATAAAAGACATTTTTATTTTACCGCCTCTTGCTTTTGTGACAATATAAATATAAATTTTAATAGCTATTGACTTAAACGCAAATGTAGTGATTGACTAATAATGCAGCTAATCACAAGAAGCTACATACATCTATTGTTCAACTTGAGACGGCAAGTAGTTTTGAAATAAATTGCATACCGCGAAAATACTGATTTAACGTGTTTTATAACATTAATTTATGGTTGCTCAGCTAGAAAACAAAAGTGTAAATTCGACCGTTAGTTTATCACATACAGTTAAAGGGTTAGTACAAGTTTTTACTAGTTCTCACCGTAGCTTTTTTACCAATGTAATGGCGCAAGCACTGAGAATAGCGGGTCAAGGGACCCCGGTTTTGATAGTGCAATTTCTCAAAGGTGGTATTCGTCAGGGGCAAAATAACCCCGTGGTGCTGGGACAAAATTTGAATTGGATTCGCTGTGACTTACCGCGTTGCATCGACACACCACAATTAGACGATACTGAAACCGAAGCATTGCATTCATTGTGGCAGTATACACTGAGTGTAGTGAATGAAGGTAAGTATTCTCTCGTTGTATTAGATGAATTAAGCTTAGCGATGAACTTCGGTTTAATTCCCGAAACAGAAGTTTTAGAATTTTTAGCTAAGCGTCCCCAAAACGTTGATATTATTCTCACAGGAGCGGAGATGCCTAAATCTATTTTGGATTTAGCAGACGAAATTACTGAAATTCGTCGTCCGAATCGGTTGTAGGAAAAGATGGGAGTTAAAAGCTAGGAGTTAGGATTTAGGAGTTATTCATTTTTTAACCTTTGACCTTTGACGTTTAATCTTTAATTTTTAGTCTGTGATTAAAAACGATATTTGGATTTCTAAGATGGCTCAAAAAGGTATGATTACTCCTTTTGAAGCTAGTTTAATTAGAGAAATTAAATGCGATGAAGGCAGTTTAGCACGTCGCGTTATTAGTTATGGTTTGTCTTCCTACGGTTACGATATACGTCTTTCTCCCACGGAATTTCGTATTTTTCGACATATTCCCGGAACTGTAGTAGATCCTAAAAATTTTAAGGAGCAAAATTTAGAATCAACAGCGTTACATACTTCTGATTCAGGAGATTATTTTATCTTACCTGCTCATTCTTATGGTTTGGGTGTTGCTTTAGAAAGGCTGGAAGTTCCAGATAATATTTCGGTAATTTGCATCGGTAAATCTACATATGCTCGTTGTGGAATAATAGCTAATCTGACACCAGCAGAAGCTGCGTGGCGGGGTCATTTAACTTTGGAATTCTCTAATTCTTCAAGTGCAGACTGTCGTATCTACGCGAATGAAGGTGTAGTACAGTTATTATTTTTGGAAGGTGAACCTTGCGCTATTAGTTACGAAGCTCGTCAAGGTAAATACCAAGATCAACCTGAAAGAGTGACGATAGCGAGAATATAAGTCAGTGAACAGTGAGCAGTGAGCAGTGAGCAGTTATTAAGAGGTTATAGTTAATTAATTCATTAGGACTTACGTAACCGCAACGTTAGCGCCTAGCGGAGCGTACCGTAGGTATTGCGTGTCCCGCAAGAAACATAAAATTAGGTATTCCCAACATTGAGATCCCCCCAACCCCCCGCTAATTTGGGGGGCTTTCCGTAAGTTTTATTGATAATTGTTCACCGATAATTGTTTATTGATAACTGCTAACTGTTAACTGATAACTGATTATGGTGCCAATCTTGCTTTACCTAAACGGTGAGATTTGTACCATTCTGCTATTGCTGGAACCCAATCTTCAAAGTGAATTATCATTAGTTCGCATAGCTTTTGAATTTCTAGTTGAGCGTCTTTTTTATTTCTCATATCTAAGAAATGCATTAAAGACCTTAAGTTTAAGCTAACTATAAAATGCTGCCGATAGTCAAATGGCATTTTTCCTCTAATGTGTTCTTCAGAAATGCCATTATCAAAATCGATTTTGTAACGTTTAACAGCTTCCATGCACCAGTCTAAATCGGCTTGTCTTTGTTCTGGTGAATAGTAATATTTTTTGCCTTGCCGATTAGTGTAATAGTCTACAGGGCGTAAGTAAAAAACATCTTCTATATCTTTTTCACCTTCTGCTACTTTGATAAATTGTTCTGAAGTATATCTAAAGGATTGAACATCAAAAGATACGCTAATACGATGAGTACGCGCTTGTTGCATAACGCTGTGGGGAAAATAACCGCAGTTAAACACGATTTGAGGATGTTCTAAGGGACCGTAATGACCTCTTTCTCCTGCTAAAAGCCGTTTTACTATAATTTCACCACATTGGGATTCTGAAGGGAATTGATCGCGATCGTCATACACGAATCTATCGGTATAGTCTTGATGCATGGCAGCATAAATTACTTGCTGCGGATTTGGTGTTTTTGTAATAACTTCTACTCGAAATCGATTCATATTTTAAATTGGGCATTGGGCATGGGGAATAGTTAGGAGTTAGGAGTTAGGAGTTGTAAATTATTTTTTGTCTTTTATATCTATCCTTTAAAATAGCTGAAAAAGACTGTTTTTTGAACCAAGGTGTGAGAAAAGTTATGGCTTTAACTGCTTCAACTATGTTGTCTTTGGGAACGAAGGCTCCGGATTTTCAACTACCTGATGTGGTATCTGGGGAAACTATTTCTCTTTCTACGTTTACGGATAAAAAAGCTTTATTGGTGATGTTTATTTGTCGTCACTGTCCGTTTGTGAAGCACGTACAGGAAGAATTAGCGAAGTTAGGAAAGGATTATTTACAAAGCGATTTAGGAATTGTTGCGATTAGTGCAAATGATGTTAAAAATTATCCCGATGATGCACCAGATTTATTAAAAACAATGGCGACGGAATTAGATTTCAATTTTCCTTTGTGTTATGACGAAACTCAGGAAACAGCAAAGATTTATACTGCTGCCTGTACTCCAGATTTTTTCTTGTTTGATGATGAGCAAAAGCTTTTCTATCGCGGACAATTAGATGATAGTCGTCCGAGTAATGGTAAACCCGTAACCGGAACAGATTTACGCGGTGCTATTGATACCGTATTGGCAGGTAAATCGTTAACTGAGGAACAAAAGCCGAGTATTGGTTGCAATATTAAATGGAAGCCGGGAAACGAGCCGGATTATTTTGGGTGAAAGTTAGGAGTTAGGAGTTAGGAGTTGTTTCTTATTTAGGACTTACGCAGTAATAACGTAAAGTATAGTGTTTCAGACATTTTAGATCCCCCCAACCCCCCTTAAAAAGTGGGGCTTACGTAAGTCCGATTATTAACTAACAACTAACAACTAACAACTAACAACTAATTCTGAATTTCTAAGTTGAGGATGTAATTTCCTAGCTGAACTTTACCTGCCCACAATTCGTATTCTACTCGTAGGTGTTCGGGTAAAGGGTTTCCGCTTAAAGTTAGATTGCGAGTAAAGTTTCTCAAGCGGATTGGCTGGTTGTTTTGCAAGGATTCATTAGGCAGCCAATAACGACTCATCCCGTAAACTCCTTCTTCCCAAAAGTGCCGGTAACTTAAATGTGGATTGCCTTGCATTGTCATGATGACTCTGTAAGGGGAGATTTCTAACCACAAAATTCTGGGGCTACTTAAAACGCGAGGGTTGGTTTGTGCTGATGGTGTAAAAAAGGCGTTTTGCGAATTTTGGGATTTCGCTTCTTGCTCGGTTTTAATCGGGGGTGCATTCAATAATAGGTGGAAGCGCTGGCTATCTTTTTGATATAAAGTAGCGGCAGTTTCTACAACGGATCGGACTGGTAAATCCGTAGAAATTAAGGATAAACAAACGGGTTTGCGTTGATGAGTCAGCATGAGAGGGATGGGATAACAAGAAGAAGGATAAATAAGTTTAATATTGGAGTTAGGTGTCGGATTTAACGTTAGGATAAAGGGCGAAGAAGTTTATACGTAAAGCTTTTGCTTGGGTATAATTTCCCATACAGTCACACGCCAGTTTATCCTAATGTCCGCTTCTGTCATAACCATAGAAACTAAACAAAACCGGAACCACAAGTTAGTTGTTCGACGACCAAAGTCGGGACTATCTTTAAATGGTAAAATTCGAGTCCCCGGCGATAAATCGATCTCACATCGAGCATTGATGCTTGGCGCACTTGCTGAAGGTGAAACTCGTATCGAAGGATTGCTTTTGGGAGAAGATCCCCGCAGTACAGCTAGCTGTTTCCAAGCGATGGGAGCAGAAGTAACGGAATTGAATACAGAATTGGTACGGGTTAAAGGTATTGGTTTGGGCAATTTGCTCGAACCAGTTGATATCTTAGATGCTGGCAATTCTGGCACCACATTGCGACTGATGTTAGGTATTTTGGCATCCCATGCGGGACGTTTTTATACAGTAACGGGGGATAGTTCCTTGCGTTCGCGTCCTATGTCTCGTGTGGTTAAACCTTTGGAACAAATGGGAGCGCAAATTTGGGGAAGAGATAATAATTCTAAAGCACCCTTGGCGGTTTGCGGACAAAATCTTAAACCTATTCACTACCATTCTCCCATAGCTTCGGCTCAAGTGAAATCTTGCGTTTTGCTGGCTGGTTTATCGGTGGAAGGTAAAACTACTGTTACCGAACCAGCGCTGTCTCGGGATCATAGCGAACGAATGTTACAAGCTTTTGGCGCAAAATTGGATATTGATACCCAAACTCACAGTGTTAGCGTTAACGGGCCGGTAAAATTATACGGACAAAGCGTAGTAGTACCGGGAGATATAAGTTCGGCAGCTTTTTGGTTGGTAGCTGGTGCAATTGTATCAGATTCAGAATTATTAATTGAAAATGTTGGCGTTAATCCAACTCGTACTGGCGTTTTAGAAGCTTTGGAAATGATGGGGGCTGATATTACGCGAGAAAACGAAAGGGAAGTTGCGGGGGAACCTGTAGCCGATTTAAGAGTACGTTCGAGTAAACTTAAGGGCTGTACCATCGAGGGAGATATCATCCCAAGATTGATTGACGAAATTCCTGTTTTAGCCGTGGCGGCAGTATTTGCCGAGGGTAAGACTGTAATTAAAGATGCCGCCGAATTGCGAGTTAAAGAGAGCGATCGCATTACTGTAATGGCAAATCAACTCAACTCGATGGGAGCCAGCATAAGCGAATTACCCGACGGTATGGAAATTACTGGTGGAACTCCGCTTACTGGTGCCGAACTAGACAGCTTTACCGACCATCGGATTGCAATGAGTTTGGCGATCGCCGCTTTGAATGCATCCGGTTCCACTACGATTAATCGTGCGGAAGCGGCATCGGTTTCTTATCCGGATTTCTTTGAAACTATCAAAAGGATTATTTAATTAAAATGGAATAATTCTTATCCAAGCTTTCCACAAGTTTAGATCCCCCCAACCCCCCTTCAAAAAGGGGGGCTTTGGGTTTAGATCCCCCAAGCTCCTTAGAAAAGGGGGGCTTTGCGTAAGTTCTAATTATTTTGTACACCGATAAAGTTGATAGGGAATACCAATTCTGTAATGCTGATTAGTATCGATGTTACAGGATAAGGATTGAGAAACTTTAATTTGAAGGGGATAATCGTGTCGTAATCTTCCAGGTGCAAATATCCATAAATTGAGTTGAGAAATATTTTGATTGGGTATTTGGGAAAGATTTTCAAACACGGCTTCCCAGCCAGAAGTTTGGGTTAAAAAAGCAAATTTAGAATATTTGTCAGCAGGAATGCCATCGCCTCGATCAAATGCCTGCTTTTCTCTTTCCAAAGCTAAAGCATAACTCAAACCTAAAGCCACATCTTGATAATTACTATATGCCATTACAGCCATTACGGGAACGGTGGGTTCTTGATAGATATTTTGCGCTACTTGTTGGGGTAGATATGGTTTTTGAAAAGCTAAGTTATATACAACGAAAATACAACCGATAAAACCAACGAGTAAAATTATCGGTAGTGATACGCGAGTTTTTATGGAATCTTGGACTTTAGTTAAACTAGCTGCAATTAAAGCGCTGAAGCTGGGATAATAAATAAAGTTGTAGCGGGGTGCAACTGTGATATCTTTTCCTAATATGTAGGAAATCGTAAATATTCCTAGTAATACAAAAGTTGTGAAGCTTAATAAAGCTAAAGTAGGTAAACAAGTTGTGGGTTGTCGTAATAACAACTTGATTCCTCTAAATACTTGCCATCCCAACCAACCCGTAAATAGCAAGATTAGTAAACTAGAAATGATTATTATTGCTAAAGGCTGTCCTTCTACGGGTAACATAACTACCATTACAACCCAATTCATCAAGGTTTGATATAAAGGTTCGATGTGTTGGGGTGTAGGTAGCCAACTGGTTTCGGAACGGTTTAAATGATTTTGCATTACCAATAGCCAGGGGATAATCGCGATCGCAATTGCACTGATGGATAAAATTAATGCGATAAAACAATTTCGTAAAGATGTTTTGCTGCTATGGAAACCTCTTTGAGCATCGGAGAGAGGCTTAAAATTTGACGAGCTAGATAAAGATATTAGGAGTAATAAGGTGGCAACCTGAGCTATTAAAGCAATAATGCAAAAATAGTGAATGTAAATAGCAATAATATTAATAATTGTCCATGTCAGCCAAAGCCAAACTTTAACTTGTTGACGTTGAAAAATATCTCGCTGAATTTGTATCAGCGTTAACAAAGATAAACTTATTGTCAGCATTGGTAAAGTGTAATGCCGCGCTTCCTGGGATAAATAAACAGCGAAAGGGGAAACAGCAACAAAAGCAGCACCCATTAATCCAGCTTTACGAGAAAAAGCTAATCTGTTAAGAAAATACACCGCCACAACCAACGCGACACCAAACCATACAGAAGGCGATCGCAATTTATTTACCCAGTCATCACCAAGGGGAGCAACCCATCCCAAAAGCTCATACATTCCGCAGAAAAATAGCGGTGGATGGGTAGATTCGGTAGCAATATTTTGAGCAATTTGAGAACAAGTTACTCCAGGTTGATAACTAAAAACATCCCGCAATTTTTCTAAAGGAAAGACAATATCTAAGGGTATAGAACTATAATTTTTACCTAAACTAAAGATGGCAGTGATAACTTCATCCATCCACAAAGGTTTTAGTTGCAAATTCCAAAAGCGCAAAATAATCGCCAGTGAAATAAAAAAAGTTAAACTCAAATAATGTAAATTTAGCTTTCGATTTGTCATCATTAAATTATTAGCTAATTGAGGAATGGGAGCAACTAAGAGGATGTTTTAGAAGCATTATGTTTTACCTACAGCATCTTGGAAACCTAACCCCCTACCCCCTTCCCTACGAGGGAATGGGGATTAAAAGCCTCTCTCCTTGTAGAGAGCAGCGCGTTGCGGAGGTTCCCTCCGTTGTAGCGACTGCGGAGAGAGAGGTTTGGAGAGAGGTTTTTAGTATTTTTCTTGACTTTTAAAACATCCTCTAAACTTCTTTCCAATCTCAATATTTATTGTGAATATAGAAAATCTACTGTATAAATTCTCATATGTCAGACGCTAATCTAACAAGTTCAGTGCCAGATAGTTTATTGTCATCGCGATTGCCGACGCTGCATACATCTTCGCGTACTGCCTCGATTGTCAATATCCGCAACTCTCTACGTATCGGGCAGCAACCAATGGCAGACTGGAAAGGTGGCCCCTTAGCAGTATCTGCGGTACCCGGAGCCGGTAAATCAACGGGAATGGCTGCTGCTGCTGCAATTGCCATAGCTCGCCAATACGAAAATAAAGACTCATTACGTCCGACAATTCGTCGTCAATTAGTAGTTGTCACCTTTACACGTTCCGCTGCTGCTAATATTAAAGCCAAAATCCGCCAATATTTAAGAGAAGGTTTATCTTTACCTCAAACGGGTTTTGTTGTTTATACTTTGCACGGTTTAGCGTTAAATATTGCCACCCGTCATCCCGAATTATCCGGTTTAGAGCTAGATTACGTCACGTTAATTACCCCAAATCAAAGCCACCGCTTCATCCGCACCGCCGTAGAAAAGTGGATTGCAAATAATCCTCGACTGTACGCTCTATTAATGGAAGGAATGCAGTTTGACGGAGAAGAAACCGAAAGATTGCGCCGTCAATCGGTTTTACGTACAGAAGTATTACCAGAATTAGCAACAGCGGTTATTCACGAAGCCAAAAGTTCGGGAATGACACCCGAAGATTTACATCAATTAAGCCAGCAAAGCATCGATGCATATGAAGTTTTGAAAATCGCCGCCGGATTATACGAACAATATCAAAACCTGATGAGGGATAAAGATTTCATCGACTACGACGACATGATATTAGCAGCATTGCGAGTATTAGAAAACGAAAACGCCAGAAAAATCGAACAAAAGCAAGTATTCGCCGTATTTGAAGACGAAGCCCAGGATTCTAGTCCGCTTCAGACTCGTTTGTTGGAAATATTAGCGAGTGGGGAAGTAGAGGGGGGAGAGGGGGAGAGGGGGAGAGGGGGAGATGGGGGGATGGGGAGATGGGGACAAGGGGACAAGGGGACAAGGAGATGGGGGGATGAGGATATAATCCAAAATCTAAAATCTAAAATCCAAAATCCGTTGCCCAATTCCCAAATTAATATAATTCGGGTTGGAGATCCAAATCAGGCGATTAATTCTACTTTTACGCCAGCAGATCCGATTTATTTTCGCCAGTTTTGCCAGGAATGCGATTCTCAAGCACGTTTGGCAACTATGGATCAAGCTGGAAGAAGCAGTAGAATTATTATTGAAACTGCAAATTTTGCTCTCGAATGGGTAAATAGTCTCTACCAAAGCAGACAAAATAATCACGCACAAAAACAATCTTCCCCCCATCCTCTTCCCCTCCCTTTTCGCTATCAAAGAATCCTTCCCGTGGATGCTAACGATCCACAACCGAATGCTAACCCCGCAGCAATAGGAAGAGGAGTAGAAATTTACACTCCGGAAGATATTCATAATACCGTTGAATTACTGTCAAAAAGAATTATCGAATTATTTCCAGAAGATAATGAAAATAATGGCAGTGCGGCAATATTAGTGAGAGAAAACCGTCAGGGAAACTGGTTAAGCCAAGAACTTAGACCAATTTGTAAAAAGCATAATATTTTACTTTACGACGTAGGGGAACAAGATAGACATTCTCACGTACCAGAAGAGATATTGGCAGTTTTGCAATTTTGCGATCGCCCTCATTCTCCAGATTTTCTCAAGGCTGCTTTAGGGGTTTTAGTTAAACGAAGATTAATCGAACCCCAAGATTTAAACGCTTTAGCTTCCTTACCCGAGGAATTTCTATATCCTTCTCCTTTAGCACCACTGCAAACCGAAGCCGTAAAAAAAGCCGGTGAATTTTGTCGCGATTTACTCAACGCTCGTTTAGAATTACCTCTTTACCAAATAATTTCTTTTATTGCTTTAAAACTGGATTACCAACAAGCCGAATTAGCCACAGCCGATAAACTTTCAGAAAGAATCAATCATCAAATTGCCGGTGAAATTTCAATGGGGGCAATGCTCAATGTACTTAATGAAATTGTCAGTTCCGAACGTTTTGAACCCGTGGACACCGAAGACTCAGAAGCGCGTTATACAAGACGAAATCAACTGACAATCATCACCATGCACAAAGCCAAAGGTTTAGATTGGGATTACGTATTTTTACCGTTTTTACATGAAAACTTAATACCGGGTAAATTTTGGGTTCCGCCACAAAGAAAATTCATGGGTGACTTTACCTTGTCGGAAGTAGCTCGCGCTCAAATCCGCGCTGCACTGCATGGTGAATCTAAATTACCCGACGTAACCGAAGCATGGGAACAAGCGAAACATTTGAAATTAGCTGAAGAATACCGTTTATTGTATGTTGCTATGACTAGAGCAAAACGTTTGTTGTGGATATCGGCAGCGAAGAAAGCGCCGTTTACCTGGAGTAAACCGGATAATTTGCAAGAGCAGCCAGCTTGCCCGGTTTTTAATGCTTTGAAGCGGGAGTTTACGGAATGTGTGGTGGGGGAGAGGGTAGTAGTTAGGAATTGATTAGTTTGTAGGTTGGGTTAGGTGCATTTTTAATCGTCATTTTCAACGCAGGAATTAGAAATTGCACCGTAACCCAACATTACGTTTGTGGGTAAATAAGATGTTGGGTTACGACACGAATTAAGATTCTCGTTACAAATCAAATTAATTTTCGTGTCTAACCCAACCTACGA
>NZ_CAWUDI010000018.1:0-148199 GCF_963920925.1 Calothrix sp. CCY 0018
ATGGTTGGTCATGGGTGCCTCAATAACCACCTACCCCGAAATTTTGAGGGGATACAAACCAGCGAATTTTTAAAATTATATCGTCCCCAGTTTATAGAATGTTTGGATAATGCTTTGGCTACCGTTACGGAAACACGAGTGAATAAAATGCAGCGTAAAGATGCTATTAAAGCTAACAAATTTATTACAGGATTAAAATTATTTCACTGTCAGGGATTATCGATGACAGAAATAGCCAAACGTATAGAAATGAAGGCGCAGTTTCAAGTAACTCGTTTGTTGAAATTAAAAGAATTTCGCGCTGATATTACAAACGAACTTTTAGCATTACTAAAAAATCGAGTGTTGGACTTAGCAAAAAACTATGCTTCTTTAGAAAAATTACAAGCTTTAGAATCACAAATTACTATTGCTCTGACGGAACAAGTAACTAATTTGATTACAGAAGCGGAAATTGAAGCATCTAGTTCGAGAAGTGATTCACCGAGGAGTAGATTTGCTTCTAGATTATGTGAATATTTAGATGCAAGGGAGTAGGGAGCAGTAAAAAGATTAAATATAAACAAAAAAATATTAATTCATTTGAGAATAAAGAGTAATTACGAAAAATGACTAACTTATTAACAGAAATATTACCAATGACTCTAGAATTTCAACAGTTACCACCAGAAGCAATTCCGCTATCGCCGTCGCAAGTAGATGAAGCGATAGAGTTAAGCAGTCAAATTAAAGATGAATCGAAACAGTGGCAAACCTATTTGAATGCTTTAAGTTTATCAGCTTTTGAAACTTGGTTGGAATCTAGAGGAAATTCTTTTAATCTCAATCGAGATGAATGTACTGTTTTACAACCTACTTTAGCAAATGTAATTCCTACTGTTGCTAATTTACAAGTCGGTGAATTTAAAATTTGTTTGATTACTACGGGTAACTTTATTGACGAGCAAGTTGATATATCTAGAGTTGTCGTAGATTTACCGGAATATGTTCCTCATTTTTACGTTTTAGTAGAAGTTATAGAAAGTGTTGAGCAAGCGGTTATTCAAGGATTTTTATCTTATAAAGAATTATCAGCAAGACAACAAAGCGCTAATTTACAGCCAGATTTAAACTGGACATACTCCATACCACTAACTTGGTTTTGTAACGAACCAGATAGATTATTATTATATTTACGTTGTTTGGAACCCGCAGCTATTACTTTACCTGCAATACCCACAAACCGCGCTCAAAATTTAGAATTAGCGAAAGAAGAACTTATAAGAATATTACCTCAATTGCGAACAAAAGAACTGTGGGAAACTTTGACATGGGAACAAGCAACCGCAGTTTTAACCAATCGGGAATTAATTGATTGGATATATAACTTACAAACTCAAGAAGAAACATTATCTATAACATCTATACAAAAACATCTATCAGATATATTTAAATTAATTACCCAACCAACAATTAACGTCGGACGTTGGTTGTGGGATGAATTAGATACATTAGCCGAACAAACTTGGAATTTATTACCGAATATTGCACCACAACCAGTAATGCGAACACCTGTAGAAGAATTTACAGAAATTAGCTCGCAACTGCAACAAAAAGGTTTAGAAATACCCGTGCAAGCACGTGGTGCTTATCAAGATTTATCTTTAGCAGGTGTTCCGTTAAGGTTATATGCTGTAACTTGGCATTTGCTATCGGAATCCGAGCCTAATTCATGGACGTTATTGTTAATATTGGGTACTCCCGCATTAGAAAGTTTACCAACAAATTTGAAATTAAGAGTTAGCGACCAAACTGGTATTTTGGTAGAGCAAGAAGTAAATCCTGATTGGGGAAATACTTATTTATTTACGAGAGTTGTGGGGAATTTTGATGAGAAGTTTTTGGTTAGTGTCAGTTTGGGGGATGGGGTTGAGGTGACTTTACCGAGTTTTGGGTTTAATATGAGTCGGTGATTGGGAATGGGTAGTTGGTAATTGGTAATTGGTAAAACGATATTCCTGCCGAAGCATTACGAAAAGCAATGATAGAGACAAGAAAAACACATCCAGAACCATCTTAATGGGCATCATTTGTTTTATTCGGTACTCCAAGATAAAGAAATGTTACTAACATCCTTGCTTTTGGGTTGCTTTTGTACTGTCGAAGAATTAGACAGATATTTGATTTCGGGCTGGAGGATTATTAAAAATTTATTAGATATCAAAGCTAAAATATCAATAACACCGCAAGACGAATATCCCATGAGTCATAGCACTGAAGAACGGGTACGATGGACTATAGCCGATATTGAGCTATTGCCAGATAACGGCAATCGGTATGAAATTATTGATGGGGAATTATTTCTGACTAGGGCACCACATTGGGGACATCAGAAAGCAAGTGGTAATTCTTATGCTGAATTAAGAGCTTGGTCAATTTCATCTGGTTTAGGAGAAGCAGTTCAGACTCCAGGAATAATTTTTACCGATGCTGACAACGTAATTCCCGATGTGGTTTGGGTGAGTAAAGAACGTCTTCCAATGTTACTTGATGAAGCCGGACATTTAACAGGTGCGCCGGAATTAGTTATTGAAGTGCTTTCTGAAGGTGTTGATAACCAACGTCGAGATAGAGAAGTAAAGTTGAAATTATATGCTTCGAGGGGAGTCCACGAATATTGGATTTTGGATTGGAGATTGCAGCAAATTGAAGTTTATCGACGGGATAAAGCGCTTTTGAAATTAGTTGAAACTTTGTTTGTTGCGGATGAATTAACTTCACCTATGTTACCGAACTTTGTTTGTCCGGTGTCGCGTCTGTTTGTTTGATAAATACGCTAAAACCAACACATTCAATTTTCTTAAGCCAAAAACTGCATAACCCCCAAATCTCCAGATATATACATAAACGTAACGCGGTAATCTTTGCTGATACCAGTACAACTACTAACGTTATATGTAAAATATTAGTATTCTGTGAGAGTTGGCTTTATGTATTCCCGCTTAAAATTAATCGCTTTGATGTCCGTTAGCTTGATATTTTCACTGACTCTCCCGGTATATGGGGAAACCCAATTGCGGTTGTTAACTCAAAATCCCTCTTCCTTAGCTCAAAACCCCACAGCAGATGCAGACAAGCTATTTGAGCAAGGGGTGCAGCTATATCGTCAGGGACAGTATTTTCAAGCTTTACCAGTTTATCAACGGGTGTTGGAAATACGAAGACAGCAGGGGGATAAAGCGAGAATTGCTTTAGCTCTGAATAATCTCGGTGAGGTTTACATTCGCTTGGATGAAAACGATAAAGCAAATCAAGTTTTACAGTCAGCTTTAACTATTCGTCGGGAATTAAAAGATACTAAGGGTGAAGGGGAAACTTTAAATAATATTGGCTATGTTTATTTTGCTAAGAAGGAATATAAAAAAGCTTTAGAGTTGTTACAGCAAGCTTTAGCTATTCGTCGTCAGGTAAATGATAGAAAAGGTGAAGGTAAAACTCTGGCAAATATTGGTATAGTTTATAGTTATGGCTTTAACGAAGAGGCTGAAGCGTTAAAGTTTTTAGAGCAAGCTAATCGTGTTCATGAAGAGGTAGAAGATAAATACCAAGCAGGTTTTACCCTTAATAATCTTGCTCAAACGTATGCTGTTTTAAATCAAAATCCCCGTGCTTTTGTAACATTAGAGAAAGCTAAATTAGTAAATAGTCAGATAGATAACCCTGTTGCTGAAGTTAAGCGAATTGCTGTTTTAGCTTGGTTGTATTTCCGACAAAAAGATAAAGAACGTGCGATACAGTTTGGAGAACAAGCTTTAGGTTTAGCAAGAAAAAATAATCTGCGTCTGGAAGAATTGCGTCGTTTAAATTGGCTGTTAAATGTTTATACTACGACGAATATCTCTCCTTCACGCTTTATTGAATACGCTCAAAATGCTGTAAATATTGCTAGAGAGTTAAAACAACCAAAATTAGAAGCTGAAGCTTTAAATCATTTAGGACAAGGATATATTTTATCAAATAATTACGATAAAGCTTTAAATGTTTTACAAAATTCCGTAACAATTGCGCGAGAAGTCAAAGATTTAGACACAGAATCATTGGCTTTATCAAAGCTTAATTATATCTACACGTTACAGGCAAAAAATGATAAAGTTATTGAAGTTAGTCTTAGAGAATTAGAAATTATTCGATTGCAGAAAGACTTAGTAGCTGAGTTGGGTACATTAATCTCTTTATCTACGACTTATAATGCTCTAGGAGAACATGAAAAAGCATTGTCAGCAATTCAACAATCTTTAGCTGTATTACAGAAAATTGACATTGATACATTATCACCCATTGAAAAAGACATATTTTCCCTATATGACTTTAATGCTTTAGACGTATTAAGTTTTACTTATGCAAGTTTAGGAAAATATAATCAAGCTTTAGATGCTGCTCAAAAAGCTTTAACAAAAGCTCAATCTCTTCAAAAACCTCAGCTAGAGGTACAAGCGCTGCTTCATTTAGCTTTTTTATATGAAAATGGTTTCCGAAATTTATCCAAAGCAATCGAATTTTCTCAATTAGCTCTAAAAATTGCTCAACAAATTAAACAACCTGAACTAGAACTAAATGTATTAATTAAACTGAGCAGCATTTA
Organism: Calothrix sp. CCY 0018; assembly: GCF_963920925.1. Taxonomy (NCBI): domain Bacteria; kingdom Bacillati; phylum Cyanobacteriota; class Cyanophyceae; order Nostocales; family Calotrichaceae; genus Calothrix; species Calothrix sp. CCY 0018. The sequence goes on from NZ_CAWUDI010000018.1 coordinate 4,622, forward strand.
TCAAAAACAAAGAAATTATGCTTTAGCATTGGAAACAGGTGAGAAAACTTTATTAATTGCTCAACAATTGAAAAATCCCCAATTAGACTACACAGTTTTGAATAATCTCAGCGAGATTTATCGCAACCAGGGGAATTATCAAAAAGCATTGGAGTTTGCTCAACAAAGTTATGATGTATCAGAAAAAGCAGGTATTACTAGTTTAAAAGCACCTGCTATTAATTCTCTAAGTCAAAGTTATCTTTTATTAGGAGATGCAGTTAAAGCTGAGGAAACTGCAAAGCAAGCTATAGCTTTATCACAAACAAATAACAATAAGTATGGAGAAACAGTAAGTTTAGCACATCTGACTCAAGCATATAAATATCAAGGTAAATATGAGCAAGGTATAGAAGTAGCGAAACAAGGTTTAGCTATTACAAAAGAAATGAAAAACTTTCAGGGAGAAGTAACATTTTCAACTGGATTGAGTGAAATGTACGAAGCTTTAGGGAACTATGGAAAAGTTATTAGTGTCGCTCAACCTAATTTAGAATTAGCACGGAAAATAAGAAAAAGCGATGAAGAAGTACGGTTATTAATTAATTTAGGTAATGCTTATCGAGTTGTTGGTGAGTATAGCAAAGGCAAGGATTTGATTGAGCAAGGATTGAAAATAGCACGAGAATTTAAAAGCCCTAACTTAGAATTAAATGCTTTAAATAGTCTTGGTTATTATTATGCTTCGCAGAATGATTATCAGAAATCTTTAGAATTAACGCAGCAAAGTTTGAAAATTGCTCAACAACTCAAAAGTCCAGTTTTCTTAATTTCTCCTCAGTTCAATTTGGGCGATATTTACAACAATTTGGGAGATTATCAAAAAAGCCGCGATTACTATCAACAAGCTCTGGTAACATCGCGAAAACTAAAAAACCGTCGTAGTGAAGGTGTAGCTTTATTATCTATTGCTCATACCCATTTTACTCAAGGTAAACCACAGAAAACTGTTGAATTGTCTCAGCAAGCTTTAACTATTTTCCAAGAAATTAAAGTACCATCATTACAAGCTTTCGCTCATCGAATGCTAAGTATTGGTTATGGTGATTTGGGTAATGATGCGAATGCAATGAAATCAGCCCAAAGCTTTTTAGAGTTTACTAGAAAAGTTCAAAATCCTGTGTTTGAACAAAATGCTCTTAACTTGCTGGGAATGATTCATTATCGATTTGGTAGGAATTCTGAAGCAACCTCTTCTTATCAACAAGCAATTTCAATTCAAACTCCTGAAAACTTAACTGTTAATAACTGGGGACTTTATGCTGGTTTGGGTAGAGTTTACCGCAAGTTAAATCAAACGAACGTTGCTATCGGTTATTACAAACAAGCAATCAACGGAATTGAAGAAATTCGTCGGGGTATTGAAGGTTTACCACCAGAATTACAAAACTCTTTCTTGGATACGGTAATTGATTTTCAAGGAACCAAAACAGCGGATATTTACCGCGAATTAGCCGAATTATTGATTACCCAAGGAAGACAAGCAGAAGCACGACAGGTATTAGATTTGTTGAAGATTCAAGAAATTCGTGATTTTGCTTCAGCTAAAACAGATACAACTGCAAAACCTCAAATACTGCTAACTGATAAAGAGCAAGAAATTAAAACTAAAAGTGAGTCCGTTATTGCATTATCTAAACAAATTAGCGAATGCGAAAAGACGGATTGTAAAGAGAAAAGTCAACTCAACGATAGACTTACAGCTTTATCACTTCAGTTTAACCAAGACTTAGAAAAAATCGAAAAAGAAATTAGCGATCGCATTGCAACCGATCCCAACACATTTCGTCCAGATAGCCCCAAAGCTGTAGATATTGTCAAAGCACAAAAGGATACTGTGACTGTGATGGTTTATCCGTTGGTGATGGAAGATAAACTTTGGTTGTTGCTGTATTCTGGTGATGCTGCGAAAAAGTTTGAAGTCAAAGTATCTCGGAATGAATTAGGAAACACCGTTAAACAATTCCGTGAATTGATGGAAAAATGCGAAAAACGCGCTTATTGTGGTACTGAAGATATTGCGAAAATTAAACCAGTCAGTGAAAAGCTTTATAGCTGGTTGATTAAACCTTTAGAAAGTGAACTAAAAGAAAATAAAGTCAAAAATCTAGTATTTGCACTTGATAGAGTCACCCGCTACGTTCCCATGAGTGCATTGTACGACGGTAAGCAGTATTTAATTGAAAATTACACGATTTACAACGTACTTTCAGCAGACTTAACCGATACTAATTCCAGACTACCTGCAAAAATTCAAGATACAAAAGTTTTAGCAATGGGAGTATCAGAAGCGACAGGTGGTTTCCCCGCTTTAAATAATGTACCCATAGAAGTAGATAATATTGTTAGAAGTAGCAAAACAGATAAAGGAATATATCCAGGAAAAGAATATCTTGATAAATCCGTTGACTATAAAACTTTGCGAGATAATCTTACAGGTAACAATATTTTACATCTTGCGACTCATGGAGTATTTGTCCCCGGTAATAAAGAAGCATCATACTTACTATTAGGAATAGGAGAAGGTGAAAAACAAAAACTTGCAATATCTGATATTAAAACCTTAGCAGGATTAAGCAACATTCATTTAGTAGTACTTTCCGCTTGTCAAACAGCCCTAGCAGGTGAGCGTCAAGATGGTGTAGAAATAGCAAGTCTTGCCTATTCTTTTATTAATAAAGGAGCCAAATCCGTCATTGCTTCATTGTGGCAAGTTGCCGATAGTAGCACCAGTACTTTGATGCAAAACTTCTATAATAATCTTGCCAACAGCAAACAACCAATTACCAAAGCCGAAGCGATGCGTTTAGCTCAATTGCAGTTACTTTATGACAAAAATGTAACTATAAGCGATATTAAAAGAGCCGGAGGTTTAATTCCACAAGAAATACCATCATCGGGTAAAAAAGCTGAACAACAAACATTTGCTCATCCTTATTATTGGTCGCCATTTGTTTTAATTGGTAATGGTTTGTAACGCTTCTGATGATAATTCACAACCACCAGGGGTTGCAAACCCCTGGCTAATAGCATAAGTCCATTAAAATGGACTGAAATAATAATATTTTGATTCTTGTTATTAGGTACCGTTTGTTTTAAGTAATAAGGGATTGTAACGTTTTTTGAATAATCTTGTAAAATATCGCGTTGAATTTAGACTATAAAATGACATCCCAATTACCCATTACCCATTACCCATTACCCATTACCAATTCCCCATGTCCAATTTCAATCTGAAAATTCAATTAATCGAAAATACCTGTTTATTTGAACTTGCTTGGGGTGAAAGTCAACAACTTAATGCGACTTTAACTTATCCTCAAAGTATCGCAAATTTATATCACGAATGGCAGCAATGTTATCTTAAATTTTATAAAAATTCATTCAGAGGAAGAGTCGCTGATATTGGCACTATAGCACCACCTCCCATTGATTCCCGTGCTAAATTGGTGGAAGCAGAAACAAAGTTTTTATATGAGTTTCGTCACTGGTTACGCAGTGCTGAACTATATCAAATCCGCTCTACAATTACCAATTACCATTCACCGGAGGTGGGAGGTATACCAATTACCCAAACAAACGTTTTTCTCACCTGTAATTCTATAGAATTAGAACGTTTACCCTGGGAAGCGTGGAATATTGGGAATGAGTTTGCTATTACTTCTGATATTAGGATTGTTCGCAAACCAATAAATATTAGTCAACCGAATACAATTCCTATTCGTCACCGCAAAGCGAGAATTTTAGCCATTTTGGGTGATGATACTGGTTTGGGATTTGCAGAAGAAAAAAAGGCTTTAAATTCATTAAAAAAAGTTGTTGATGTTAAATTTATCGGTTGGGAGCCAAGAAAAGATATTAATCAATTAAAACAGGATATTGTCAATGAGCTTTCTGATAATATCGGTTGGGATATTTTATTCTTTGCGGGACACAGTAACGAAACTAATTTAACTGGTGGAGAAATTGTTATAGCTCCAAATACTGCTTTATATCTGAATGAAATACAAACACCTTTAACTATTGCTAAGGAAAATGGTTTACAGGTAGCAATTTTTAATTCCTGTAGTGGATTGAGTATTGCAAACAAATTGATTGATTTAGGATTCAGTCAAGTTGCAATTATGCGCGAACCTATCCACAATCAAGTTGCGGTTGAGTTTTTTATGCAGTTTTCTCAAGCTTTAGCAGAATATAAAGATGTTCATCAAAGTTTGCTGGCAGCTAGCGAATATTTAAACCAAAACAATTATATCTATCCAAGTTCTTATCTTATCCCTTCATTATTCCGTCATCCAGCAGCAGATTTATTTCGTATCGAACCTTCTGGATTTAAACATCAAATTAAACAGTGGTTTCCCAAGCGTCGTGAAATCGTTACTATTGGAACCTTAGCGATTCTAAGTTGTTTACCATCAATTCAAGATGCTTTACTTGATTGGCGAATTGGGGTGCAATCAGCTTATCGTCAAGTAACCCATCAAATACATAAGGAAAAATCACCTCCACCTATTTTATTGATTCATGTTGATGAAAAATCATTAAATGATGTTGATACTAGTGCTTATAAATTTAATCCTATTGATAAAAGCTATTTAGCAAAAATAATTGATAAACTAACAGATGTAAATGCTAATGTAGTTGGGATAGATTATTTATTAGACCGCAGAACAGATGAAGATAAAATATTAGCCGAATCTATCCAAAACTCGCGACAAAAGAATAATACGCTATTTGTATTTGGTAGTATATTAAATAATCAAAATCAAGAGCAAGGTTTACGTGATAGTATTGCTAGCTCTAATCAGGTTTTGCAAGGATATGTTGATAAGATACCAGGACATCTTTCTTTATTAAGTGCAGATAGTGACTGTACTAAAAGTTGTCCTTTCACCTATCTTTTGGCGTTAAGCCATTCGTTTCTAAAACAACAATCTAGTTCATACTTCAAAATATTAGAAAATCAGGATTTACGCGCCAAATTAATCAAATCTGCCGCTAGTAACCCAGACAATTCATCTCAGACAAGATATTTAAATCAATTGCGTTTAAATAAACTGACTACTAACTCTGAAATTTTTGGACAAACTTGGTTATATCCAATAATTGACTTTTCCATACCACCAAATCGAGTTTATCAAGTAATTAGTGCTAGTGATTTCTTGAAAAAAGAGAATGCGTCCTTCGATCGAGAACAACTCAAACAACAAATAATATTAATTGGTGCAGGTGGGTATGGAGATGCTGGATTAGCACGTAACGAACCCGATATTTTTCCTATTCCTAAAGGAGTGGCTTATTGGAGACTGCAAAGTACTACTAAAAACTATATCCCCACAATTACGGGAGTTGAAATCAATGCATACATGATTCACCATCTGCTAAAACAGCGTCTCGTAAATCCAATACCCGATTTATGGGCGATCGCAATTACAGCATTGATTGGTAAAGCATTACAAATAATTCTGGCTCAACGACAGTTTAGCAGACGCGATCGACTTGTATTATACGGTTCCCTCGCAGGTGGAAATGTAGCTTACGCATTAACCGCAATGCAATTTTATATCTGGGGAAGCATTTTACTACCGTTATTTTTACCATCAGCAGTCTTTTGGTTTTACATATTAACTAGAAAGGAAAATAAATGATAGATATTTCTACACGTTTTCGTTGTTTGCTATTGGCTAGTATCGCATCGGTATTAGTTTTTCCAGCATTATCAATAGCTCCGGAAGCGACATCAGCCCAAACAATAGAAATCACTTATTGGCAACGTCTTAAAGATATATTTCGTCGAAAACGCAGAAAACCTATATCACGTCCATTAAGAGGTATATGTTTGATATCCCCTCAACCTCCCGAACTTACAGAAAATATTCCTCCAACCTTAGTGTACGATACCAAGCCATTATTCTTGTGGAAAGGTGATATAAAAAAAATAGCAGTAGAAAGTCCAGGTAGTAAAGAATACTTAGGCACTAGAATTGTGACCGGAAATCAAAGTGTAAATTATACAGGTCAACCCTTAGAACCCGGTAAAACATATAGATGGTTAATCTTCTTAAGTGAACTTGAAAGCGCTTCTCCAACACGGTTCGTTCCTTTCAAAATCATGGAAGCACCAGAGCGAAATCGGATTACCGCAGAGTTAAAGCGTTTAGAAATATTGCAGAAAAACAAAGGAGCAAATGCAGAGAAAATAGCTTTTACTAAAGCCGAGTACTTTATTCAAAAAGGATTATGGTCTGATGCTTTGCAGCAAGCCTATTCCGTTCCAAATCCCTCACCAGAATTATCGCAGATAATAAAGGACTTACCGAATCAATTGTGTGAATCGAAATAAATTGTAATTGAACTTGCAATATTAATGTAGAGACGTAGCACTGCTACGTCTTTTTCCATCTTTGCATACCCCCCCACATCACCAGATCTTAAATCAATTTCCAAAATTTCCAAAACTGCATAACCCCGAAATACTCAGAGATATAAAGAAATAGAACACCACACACCAGGGTGTATCTACTGTCCCAATTCATTATTACAACAAGAGGAACGCAAAATGAAAGGCTTAAAAACAGTATCTGCGATCGCACTACTGGGCTTCATGGTAATTAATCCCAGAGTAAACGCTCAAACATTGTCCGAAGTTAACATCAAGCCACAAATTGAGAGAATGCAAGTTGAATCAAATCCAAATCCAGATTTAACTAAGAATAATGAAGACGTAAAAAATTATTTAGAACCAGGAATAGAGCAAAAAGAATATCAGCAGGCACAAGCAGATTTGAATGAATACATAGAAATAGATTCTTCAACACTTTATGTCTATTTATTCAAGGATTTCCAAGCAATCGAATTGCCAACTGTCGCGATCGCATTAAATACATACATGAAATCTTAACTGCTGACAGCGCACATGATAAACACAATTTTTGCATAACCCCCACATCACCCAGATATATAAAAAAGTAGGAAAGCGAGATATTAAATCAATTTCCAAAATTTCCAAAACTGCATAACCCCGAAATACTCAGAAATATAAAGAAATAGAACACCACACACCAGGGTGTATCTACTGTCCCAATAATTTATTACTACAACAAGAGGAACGCAAAATGAAAGGTTTAAAAACAGTATCCGCGATCGCACTACTCAGCTTCATGGTAATTACTCCCAGAGTAAACGCTCAAACCTTGCCAGAAGTTAACATCAAACCACAAATTGAGAGAATGCAAGTTGAATCAAGCCCAAATCCAGATAGCGACAAAGCAGTAAATTACTTAAGACAAGGATTTAGTCTTTTTCAAAATAAAAACTATCCCGAAGCAATCGAGGTTTTTAACGAAGTAATCAAAATCCAGCCAAATAATCAATATGCTTACTTAGGTAGAGGAGCTTCCTACGTTCTATTAGAACAATACCAGCAGGGAAAAACTGATTTAGATAAATCTATAGAGATCGATTCTTCAATAGCTTACTCTCACTTCTTCCGGGGAATTGCTAACGGTGCATTAGGTAATAACAACAACGCAATTACCGATTTAGAAACAGCAGCTAAGTTATTTGAGAAAGATGGAGAAACAGAACTAGCCCAAACATCTCGTAATGTGATTGAACAGTTACGTAATGCTTGATACCTGAAATAGCCTTAAAAAGCCCCCCTTCTTAAGGGGGGTTGGGGGGATCTTAACCTTTAAAACAAAAGCAAAATTAAAAAAATGACTTCACAATTATTTCCTAAAATAGCGCTATCGTTTATCGCTATATTCGCTTCTTCCGGATTACCTTTGAATACCGCAATAGCTTTAGAAAAATCACCAACTAGTCTAAAAAATAATTTTCTTCTAACGCAAACTACAACTAACTCAATATCAACTGAGCAAATTAAACAAGTTGCAAAAAATCAAAATGCTACATTAGTTCAATATTCGCTCTTGAATGAAGAAACACAAGAATCAGAATTAGCAATTTGGGTGATTAAACCTACAGGTGAAATTACCATGCGTCGCGTTGATTTAAAAGCTTGGCAACAAAAAGAGAAGACTTCGCTGGCAGAATTAATTGCAAAAATTCGCAATCAAATCGGTGTCGGAAGCAATTATAACAAAGGTATTATAACCGTATCGGGAGAATCTAGAGAAAAACCTTCTCCAAAAAGCTGGAAACAACTCCATCAAGTATTAATTCAACCCATAGCCGATTTATTACCCAAACAAGCAGAAGAAAGAGTTATTTTTATCCCTCAAAATGAATTATTCCTCATTCCCTTTGCAGCATTACAAGATAACAACGGTAAATATCTGATCGAGAAACACACAATTTCCACCGCTCCATCAGTTCAAGCATTAGATTTACTTTACCAGCGAAAAATTAAGCGTCAAGGTGAACAATCATTTGTCCCTGGGAACATAAAGGGTGATGAATTATTAATAGTCGGAAATCCAACTGCCCCAAAAGTTTCTCTGACAAAAGGAGATTTTTGTAAACCACCATCGTTACCGGGTGCAGAAAAAGAAGCAAAAAACATTGCACAGATATTTAAAACTCAACCATTAACGGGTGATGCTGCGACAGAAACCGTAATTGTGAACAAAATGTCACAAGCGAGAATTATTCATTTAGCAGCAATGGCTTATCCCGAAGACTGTAAAACGGATAACTCCCCCGGTGTAATTGCGCTTGCTGATTCCAGTCAAGATGACGGTTGGTTGAGAACATCAGAAATCCAGGATTTAAACCTCAAAGCCGATTTAGTTGTTTTGTCAGGTTGCGATACAGCATTGGGAAGAATCACAGGTGATGGTGTGATCGGGTTATCCCGTGCTTTCTTTGCTGCTGGTGCGGATAGCGTTATTGGTTCGCTGTGGAGTGTTCCCGATGAGTCTACAGCCATACTGATGACGCATTTTCATGGTAACTTAAGTAAAAACACTGGTAAAGCAGGTGCGTTGCGTCAAGCGATGCTGGAGACGATGAAAAAGTATCCTAATCCGAGGGATTGGGCTGGTTTTACGTTGATTGGTTTGTTGTGATGTGGGGATTTATATAAATGTCTTATTACAAGGTTGGGCGGAGTGTTTTTGTTAGTTTATTGGTGATTTTATCTACCTCTTTTGTTCCAAGTTTATCGGTTTATCGCGTTTTTGGATTAGTGCGGGTGTACCCAGTGTCTTAGTGTCGTTATGGTCGGTTCCAGATGCGCCAACAGCCGAGTTGATGACGGAATTTTATCAAAATATTCAAAAAAGCCCTGATAAGGCGCAGGCGTTGCGACAGACGATATTGACGACGATGAAACAGCATCCAAATCCTGTTGATTGGGCAGCTTTTACTTTGATTGGGGAAGCGGAGTAATATAAGAGGATGTTTTAAAAGTATCTGGCGGTTAAAACCGCTACTACACAGGCAAAGTCCACCTCCGTGGACTAGTTATTTTTAACCCGCGCAGGCGGGTTTTGCTTGTGTAGCCAAGCCAGTGCGTTGGGCGGGTTCCCCGACTTGAAGCAACTGGCGCGTGATTTTAATCGCCAGGCAAGGTATTAAATCCGACTTTTAAAACATTCTCTAAGGTTCGTAGTTGTGCCACTCTGCGAGAAAGCTTCGCTTACAGCACCTCTTAGCCGGAAGCGCGGTCATCGCAACTACGAACATATTTTAATATAGGACATCTCATATAAAATGATATTTGAAGAAAGCAGTGGTAATGTATTCGCTGACCTCGGTTTAGAGAATGCGGAGGAACTATTTACCCGTGGAAAAATCGGAATTCACGTACTCCGTCTGTTGAAACAACGCAATTTAAAACAGCGGGAGATTAGCGAGCTTTTAGGAATTCCCCAACCTGAAGTATCCCATTTGATGAAAGGAGAATTTCAACGTTTTAGTGAAGGTAAGTTGTTGATTTTTCTTAAGCAACTTGATACGGAAATTACTTTACATATTCGTTCTCGGAATGGCGCTGAGGAAGTTGCGGAAACTGTTATATCGCTGTAGCAGAATCTAGATATAAAATCGATATGCAGCAATTCCCCATAACCTAAAACTTATAAACCACCATGACTCAAAAAATCTATCAACTCCCCCTAAGCTTCGAGCAAATTCTTAATCTTGTTCTACAACTTCCAGCACAGGAACAAGAAAAACTCATTCAAGAAATCAAGAAAACTTCTGCAATAAATCAAGATGAAGATTTACTTAGTGTTTTTGACAGAATCGGTAGAAATGCTCAAATCAAAGGACTAACTGAAGAAACTCTAGAAGAATTGCTCGCCGATGAATCATAAACTAATTGTCATTGACACAAATGTTTTACTTAGTGCTGTCCTCAGTCCTAACGGAACAGCCCGTCAAGCTTTAGATAAAGCCTATAAAGTATTCAAAATCGCTCAAAGCGAGGAGACTTTCCAAGAATTAAACATCCGAATCTATAAACCTAAGTTTGATAAATATATCTCAGATACAGACCGACAAGATTTTTTGAACGTAGTTAAAAAATACAGTCAATTTATCGAAATAAAATCTCAAGTAAATATCTGTAGAGAGCCAAATGACAACAAATTTTTAGAACTTATTAAAGATGCCAATGCTGAGTTTTTAATCACAGGGGATCGAGACCTTTTATCACTCAAGACTTTAGCCGAATATCAAAACCAGATTATTACTCCCAGAGACTTTCTTAACCTTGATTGATTCAAATATAGCGTTTTCTAATCACGTAAAAAGACGGGGCTTCTACGCACAGTAAAGATCGAAACGTCATACACCCGTTGCAAGATGATTATTTTAGTTTTTGCATAACCCCTACAACACCCAGAGATATACATATATAGTTCATCAATTGATGAGCATAAATAACCGAATCGTCATCAAGGTGCATCAATTGGCATAATGCAGCTATATTCTGCCTTTTTTAACCATCCAAATATTTTAGAGGAAAGAAATTATGAATCAATTACTAAATAAACCATCACTTCAATTCTTTGTAGTTGATAGTCAAGAGTTATGTATAGATGGAACAATTAAGGTATTACGTTCAAAGTATCCAAATGCTGAAATTATTACGGCTACAAATGCGAGAGATTTTCTCAATCAAATGTCAATATATAAACCCGATTTAATTGTGATGGATATCTCTATTGCAGAAAAACCTCAAGAAATACCATTAATTAATACAGGAATACAGCTTTTAAAAACAATCATCCATAATTATCCACAGTTAAATATTGTCGTTCAAAGTACCTGTATTAAAACATTAGTCCGAATCAAATCTGAAATTGATCTTCACTCTGGAGGCTTTACTGTTGCTGATAAAAGTATTTCCACTGTTGAATTTTTACAAACAATTGAATGGGCATTACAGGGATTAACTCATACAAAAGATATCCCACACATGAATGGAGCCTCACAAGTTAAGCCAGAGTGGTTAAGATTGTTAGATTTAGCTTTTAAAGAAGGATTTCAAGATAAGGCGATCGCCCAACATATTTGTGTATCGGAACGTATGGTAAGGCATTACTGGGATGGATTGCAAGATGCTTTAAGTATTGATTGCGATCAGTTGAAAAATCAAGGTAAAAATTTACGAATTGTTACTCAAATCCGTGCTAGGGAAGTGGGGTTAATTGATTGATTTCGTAAAAACTGCATACCCCCACACCATCCAGATATATACATACTTGAAGCGGGTAAAGAAGCATACTTTAACATTCGCTATCAATATCCTATAATTCAACTGCAAACCTAAATTATGAATCACAAACGCACTGTATCAGGTATTCTTCTCGCTAGTAGTATTTTAGCTTTCACAAATATTTTGCCATTTACAGCAAATATTAAATTTAATTCAACTGTTTCGGCTCAAATTACAGAATCAAACAATAATGAATTATTCTACATTTATAAAGGACAGCGTGTTCCTTTAACTGAACAAAAAGATGCTGTTGCTGTTGAATTCAAAGCTTTGCCTAAAACTCGCTCTCGTAGTGTTAATCCTCTTTATTTACAGTTAGAGCAAGATTTACAAACAGGTACTCGAACCCGTGGTGGTAATTCCCAGGTACAAGTTAAACCTTTAGGGGAAAATTATGCTGTTGTGACTTTAGCTAGTAGTAATGGTAATACTGATGCCATTAGAAATAAAATCCAAAATCAAAGTTATGTGAAAACTTCTTTACCTGTATTAAGTCGCGCAAATCAGCAAGATACGATTATTTTATCCAACGAAATTATTGTTAATTTTCAACCAGATATGAAGGAGAATGAGAAAGTATCTATTCTCAAACAAAATAATTTAGAAGTTGTTCGTTCTTTGCGATTTTTTCCCAATATTTATATTGTCAAATCAACTGATGCTTCTGGTACGGCTGTATTGAATGTTGCTAATAAGCTAAATCAAGTTAAAGGTGTTAATTCTGCTGCACCAAATTTCCTACAATCGGTAGCTAATTCGATTGATATGGGAGATAATAAAAAGTCTTTGAATATCGAGTCAATCGATAAACAAGATACAAATCATCATCAAACTATTGCCCCAAATGCTAATAATTCAACAACAAATTATTTAGGTTTACAGTGGCATTTGAATAGTGTACCCCTCAAACAATGTATCCAACAGGAAATCGATAGTTTTGATTCTCTACAAAACTGTCTTCAGCAACAAACAGCAAAGAATAAACAATCAAAATCAACATCATCTCGTACCGATTTGCGAGTTACCGAAGCTTGGCAAAATAGTAATGGTGGAAAAGGTGTAGTTGTAGCAGTAATCGATAGTCTGATTCAATGGAATCATCCCGATTTACAAAATAGTTTATACAAAGTATCCGCAGCAGATAAATGTCCTGGAGAAGAGTATGGATGGGACTTTTCGGAACCAAGTAACAGTAATCAGCCTTGTGAAATTGGTGATTCCGATACCCGTATGAGTCCTTTAGAACTCAATATTTTGAGAAGAAAATTACACGATACATTTAAATTATCTGATCGAGAATTAATCGAGCGATATTTAACACCGAGAATACAAGCACGCATAACTTCCCCACTCTCTGAAAAAGAATTGGCTGAATATTTGCGTCGGATGATTCGCTCTAATGTCGGTGGCGAATTTCACGGTACTTTAGTTAGCGGGGTGATTGCAGCAAAACCCGAAAATTCTCAAGGGATATCGGGAGTTGCACCCAATGCGAAAATTTTACCTGTACGGGTATTTGGATTAAATGGAAGTATTTTCACCTCTTCATACATTGAAGCTGTGGGTTATGCAGCAAACCGTGGTGCTGATGTAATTAACTTGAGTTTGGGTGGTTATGTACCAACGGATGTGGAAGAATTCGCATTCAGTCAAATATTACAGCAAAATCCCAAGTTAGTTGTAGTTGCTTCATCTGGAAACCAAAATTATGCCTCAGTCGCTTATCCTTCTGGATATGATGGAGTATTGTCAGTTGGAGCGAGTAATTTAAATGGCGATCGCGCACCCTATAGTAATTATGGTAAAGGATTAGGCGTGGTTGCTCCCGGAGGAGATTTTAGTACACCCGCAGGATGGTTGGGAGGAATACCCACCACTGGAGGAACTTGGATGGATACATTTTGGCAGGGTTTAGCTTTCCCTAACTCGCGTTGGTCAAATGTAATCGATTTCAAGGGACAATATTGGTGGATGCAAGGTACTTCTTTTTCTTCTCCAGCAGTTGCGGGAGTGGTAGCCTTGATGAAAGGTGAAGATAAAGGAAAATTGAACCGGGTTGAGTTAATTGATATTCTTAAATCAACAGCTAGTTACGAAGATTTGAATATTACTAAAGAAGAACAACAAAGATATCGTACTTTAGTTAGTGGAGGTGCAATTCCTTCAACGGTAACGGATAAACAGCTTTTCTTCGGTAGCGGATTGATTAACGCATCGGCTGCTGTTAGGGCTGTGAAGAAGTAATTTGTTATTCGTAATTATAAATTATAGCGGTTTAAGAGTCAGGTAACGAAGCGTCTCCCGGTACAAAAGCAGCGTGAGTAGCGAGGTGAACGATATTATATTCGTTCATTTTGACAATGGTATCGTCTTTACTAAATTCTTTGTCAATTAACTTGGTAGTTTTGGGAAGTAATTGTGTCAGATTTTCTACTTCTTTCCCTGCATAAGTTAATCCTTTGAAGGGATAGTTTTTTCCTATGACTTGAATATTATAGTTACCATTAACAAACGCTCCAGCTAAAACCTTTGGTTGGGGTTGGGGTTTGGCGGTAAAATCGGTGAGTGATTTAGCGGTGATGTTATTAATATTTAAACGTTGGACTAACCATTGTTCTCCGTCGTAGAGTGCCGCTAAGGGTATGTAGCGCAGTTGACTGTCGGGAGCATAAATAATAGTTTTGGTTTTGGCTTGCTTGAGGTCATTTTCGTGCATGTTTAATTAGCCAGTTATAAAGTTTTTTTGCCGGGGTTTTATGTGAAGTTTTAGGTGAATAAATCAGGACTTACGCACTCGTTACGATTTTCCAACGTTTGTGATTGCTTCCTTACGTCGCAATGACTATGGTTACGTTACCCGTGCGTGAGTCTTATAAATGCACAACGCCATATTTCAAGTTTGCTAGAATAACATATACAACATTAGTATTGCTTCTTCCCAAGTAATTATGGTGCAAACAATCCAAGCAAAAGATATCAATTTACGCTACTTGATTGATAATTTTGGTATTGAGTTAGTTTTAGATGACCAATTTTTCAGCGAATGGCAAGAAAATTTACCAGAAATCACAGATTTAGATAAACAACTTTTAGATAAAGTCAAAGCGGGTTATTTTAATTTGCTTAATTATCCTCCTTTACTGGAAGATGTTGTGAGAATGGCAATTATCGATCCCATACTTTTTATTGGCGACTTTTATCTCAATCCTTTTTATGTCAAATCAGAAGAATCTATAGATATTGCAGTACCAGATGAAGATGTCATCATTAAAGGTAGAATTGATACTTTAGTTTTGCAAAAACAATTATGGATAATGATTATTGAGTCTAAAAAAGCTTCATTTTCTATTGAAGAAGGATTAGCACAAATTCTTACTTATATGTTAGGTAGTCCAACAACTGACAAACCCTGCTTTGGTATGATTGGTACAGGTAGCGAGTTTATTTTCGTTAAATTAGTTAAAACAAATACACCCCGTTACGCTTTATCAAAAGGATTTTTAATGCGTAACCCAGGCAATGAATTATATGATGTTCTTCGTATTTTGAAGGGTTTGATACAGATTGCTAGCGTTTGATTAGCAGTGTTATACAATACTACTCCGCTTCACCAATCAAGGTAAACGCTGCCCAATGGATAGGCTCAGGATTGGTTTTCATGGTTATCAACATAGCATTACGCAAGGCTTTGGCTTTATCTCCTGTTTTCTCCCACTGCTGATAAAATTCAGTCATTAAATTTGATGTGGATTCATCGGGAATCTTCCATAGCGAAACAATTACACTCGATGCACCAGCAGTTATCAGCGAGCGAGATAAGCCTATCACCCCATCCCCGGTAATTTGTCCTCTACCCGTATCGCAAGCACTGAGTACAATTAAGTCGGCATTTAGTTTTAAACCGATAATTTCTGTGGTTTTGAGTAAACCTTCGTTTACATTGCTCAATTGATCGGCTTTATTAAGAGGGGTATCTGGTGCAAGTGCGATCGCTCCAGGAGTACGTTCCCCAAAATCCTTACCATCAAGCAATCCATGTGTTGTAATGCTATGTAAAGAAAAGTAAATCAGCTTCAAACTCTTTTCCCTTCTGCCCCCTGCCCCCTGCCTTGTCTCAACGATGATTTTCCGTACCAACCTACTTAGTTATTCCTCAACAAGTTGTTGAAGATTTGGGTTTGAGAATTCGGGGACAAAGAATAGCTCAATATGCAAATGGTAGTGAAGAAAGTATCGGATTTACAGGTCCTGTGATTGTAACTTGGGAGAATCGCGAAACCTTAGATGAAGCACTAGTAGTAGGGAATGAAGTGCTAATCGGTCAAGTGATTTTAGAGAAGTTAGATTTATTAGTAGATTGTAAAAATCAGCGATTGATTCCTAATCCAGCACATCCCGATTATCCGGTGGCTATGATTAAAATCGCTTAACGAAGATGAATTTAATTTGGGTTGATTTTATTTGCGATTTTGGTGTTAATTTAATAATGCATCATACTCATCATGAGTACCTATCCAAAACCAGTAATAATCATCTCCCTTTTTTAAAGCTAAAGCACGATATCCACCAGTTACACGTGCAGACCAAAGATTTTTGCCAACTTTCTTAAAATGTAAAGATGGGTGCGATTGATTTTCCTGCCACAGTTGATATGCTTTTTTTGCCTGTTCTTTTATCTTTTCTGGTAGTTGAGCGTAAGCTTCCCAAAAATCAGGAGTTGTTAAGGATTTCATCTATATCTCGCACCCGGTTTTCTGCAATATCAGCTTCGGCTTTAGCAATTAGCCGATCTAATTTTCCTGATGTCAAGTCATTTTCTATTTGCTTATCCCACATTTGCTCTAAATATTCTTCCAACCATGTAGCCAATTGACGGATATCATTTTCCGGTAGTTGTTTAATCGCAGCTTCTATTTCTGGCAAATTACCCATTGTGAAGCTAATTCCTCAATAGATTTTACTTTATTTTATCGTGTTTGATGGCGATGCTCTAGGGGAACTACTACGCGATCGCAAAGTTCATCTATTATGTTACGTGTTTGTTCTACATTCCATCCCAAACCATTTACGTCAATTGGGCGAGTCGCAACAACCCAAAATTCGACAATTAGTTAAGGTGCAAGAAAACATTCGTCTCCCCGTGCTAATAACAAAGATACTGCATCTACGGCAAGGCTATGCTGCACATCACAAGGATTACAAAAACGCAAAACAACATTAGTGTCAAGCAAATATCTTGTCATTCTTCGTAAATACTATCCCGGCTTAAGGCTTCATCAGCTAAACTTACACCGCTTGATGGTAGTTGTGAAACCCATCCCCGAAATTCTGCTGCTCGTTTTGCTGGTGTTGAATCCTGGGATGGAGTTAATGATTCAATTTGTTCGGATTGAAATTCAGTAGAAGAGATAAAAGCAGCAAGTTTTTTGAGTTGTTCTTCGTTTAGGTTATCTATTTGTTTCTTCAGTTTTTCTTTTAACATAACGCCGGTTTCAGGAGAAAGCTAATATTTTTTATCGTAATTGATGCAATGTAATACCGCGTCGGGTTGAGGTTGAAATTATTAAACATTTTGCCGATTGTACAAAGATTTTGCGTTATTCCCAAACATGGAGACGTAACGCCCGGCTACGTCTCTACATATATAAAATCAAAATTACCGCCACTCACCCAAAAACGCAAAAGCCGCCCAATAATTAGGATTACGCCATTTATCATCTTTCCACATCTTCAACTGTGTCGCTCTCAAAGCCTCATTCGCTGACTTACCTTCCTGCAACATTTCCTTGTAAAATTCCTGCATAAATACTGCCGTACCTTCATCGCTCACTTGCCACAGCGACACTACCAACCGTTCGCCACCTGCATACATTAGTCCTCTTGTCAAGCCAACTAATCCCTCACCTTGAATTTCCTTACCTAATCCGGTTTCACAAGCACTTAATACAATTAAATCAGCTGGATAATCGAGATTAAATAAGTCTCCTAAACGCAGATATCCGCGAATATCTTTACCTTGTTTATCCACCAAAGAAAGGACAATACCCGATAACTCTGGATTTGCATCGTTAACAAAACCGTGAGTGGCAAAGTGTAAGATGCGGAATTGATTTAAAGCGCTACTGGTTGCCCAGTTGTAATTAGCATCAAAATCGAAAACTTCCAAGCTGTTTTCTTTAGGTACTAGTTTTAAAATCGTCTCAGCTTCTGTACGTGTACCGGGAAGTCGATTCCAAACTGAACGATTGAGAATATCAGCAGAACGTTTGAGGGCAGAACGTTCTAGTTCTATACCTAGAGAATCGGATGGTTTTGGTTTTGTTTTTGTTTCCTTGTTACGGGCATTTTGCAAACGAATCTTGGCATCGTCAGCGTTGTATACTGGATCGGCGAGGATTGCTAAAGCCTTGGGTGCCTTCTTGCGTAATTCTTGACGTTGAATTGCAATAGTTGACGCGGAAGGTAGATTAACTATTTCATGATTAATAAATAGAGGTTGGTAATTCGAGTTTATCGCCGGAGGTAGATTATCTATTTCGGGAATTAAACCACCACCTCTGTTATCGGATGATGTGACTTCTCCCTCGGTTGGTAGTTTGTCTTTCTCTTGTTTGGAGATGGGTTGAGTAAACACTCCACCCACCAGGGGTTGTAAACCCCTGGCTAATAGCTCAAGTCCGTTGAAACGGACTGAAGATAGGGAATTTGGTAGATGATATAATAAATTCTCAGTCCTCTTTAGAGGACTTTTGCTATTAGACAGGGATTTTGAATCCCTGGCGAATTGGGGGTTTCCCGAATTACGTGAACTAGCCGATTGAGCAGTTAAATCAGCCAACGCTGCAAAGGGAATATATTGCAAAGCACCATCAGCGACAACAACCAACCGCTTTTTGCCTAACTTATCTTTCACAGGTGTAAGAACAAGTTTGCTCAATTCCTCTGCTGCTAAATCAATGCGTGGAGTTTTGATATTTTTTGTATCTTGGCAAGGATTTTCTTTACCAGTCGCTGAAGGTGGTTTAGAACTGTTTTGGCTAATTAAACAAAATAAATTAATGCTGGCTTTTTCAATTTCTGATTTTTTGGGTAATTCATAAGTGTCGAGGGAAGTGGGAGATACCACCCATAAAAAACTGCGTTCCTCACCCAAGGAGTATTGTAAAAGTAGGCTATCTTTATCAAGTTGTTGTTGAATTTGCGGTAACTTCAGGGGTTGGGGATATTTGAGATTGGCGTATTTGGGATTACTTTGGCGAATTTTCGTTTCTAATTGCTTTTGTTGGTTGAGAAGTTCTGAGATTTCTGTTTGTAATTTGTCAGCATTGGCTTTAAGAACTGGGTTTCTTATCTTCTCACTATTAATAATTTCAAATCGTATTTTTTCCTTGGCATTAATTAAATCTTGTAAGCGTTTTTCTTCAGCTAAAAGTTCGGGATTTGCACCTTTGCGGATATTTGCCCGTGCTTCGGTTAAAAGTTCCACCAGTCCCCTAGCGCGGGATGCTTCGCTGGTTTCAATTGCAATTGCATTGTATCCTTTTGATGGGTCTTTTTTGTGGAGTTCCATCAATAGGTTGATTTTGAATTTGTAGTAGTTTTGAACTGTGGCGAAGTAGGATGTACGTAAGTCTGGATTTTGGACGTTAGTGCGGATGTTTTCGACGATTTTTATTGCTGAGTCGATGTTGGTTAAGGCGGTTTCTAGGTTTTCTAGTTTGCGTTGGTTGATGGCTATTTGATAGTTAACTTGAGCTTCTCCTGTTTTGTCTTGTAAAGTCTGCCGTAGTTTTAATTCTTCATTGAGCGTATTTATGGCTTGTTGATATTGTTTTTGAAACTCATAAAGAATACTGATTGAGTTTAATGTTTCAGCTTCTTTATTCAGTGAGCCAATTTTACGAAAGCTTACTAAATTTTTTTCATATATATTTAAAGCATTTATATAATCACCTTTTACTAGATATATACTACTAATAATTCCCTCAGAAGCTATTTCTTGGAATGAATAGTTATGCTTTTGCGATAGTGCTAATGCACGGTTAGCTGCTTCAAAAGCATTAGAGTAATCATTCTTGTCACGATAGGTTTTTGCTATACCCCAAAGTGCAAGAACTTCTGATAAAAAATCTTGCTCCTTTTGATGTAATGATTGTGCCTGTTGAAAAGCTTTCAAAGCTTGTTCATAATTACCATATACTAAGTTAAGATTACCAATATTAAGAAGAATTCCAGCTTGGTTAGGTATATGTTGTAATTTTTTGTATATCTCAAGTGACTGATTATAAGCATTGATACTGGAATTATAGTCACCTAGTAAGCTATATAGTCTTGCTATGTTGCCAAGAGTGCGAGCTTGCGAACTCGTATCTGTTATCAAAAGCTCAATTTCCAAGGCTTTATTGTAAGAATCTAATGCGTTTTGATAGTCTCCTTGTAAAGCATAGATATCAGCTTGTTGGTTAAGGCTTGAAGCTTCGTCTCCCTTAAATCCATTTTCCTTCTGAAATTTAATCACTTGACCAATATATTCAAGTGATTTTTGATTATCACCTAAGAAATTTTTATAAATGGTGACAATTAATCCTATTATTTGTGATTTCAGAATAGAATTTCCTGCTTGATCAAAAGAGTCTTTTGATTGTGTATAAAAACTAAGTGCATCTTGATAATTTTCAAGTAAGAAGTAACTATTCGCAATATTTCGATAAATAATGCCCTGATCAGTAAACCCTATTTTAATTTCTTCTTGTTGTAATTTAGATATTTCCTTAATAGAATAAATAACTTTTTGATGTTTCCCTAATTTAGCATAAACACCGGCAATTTCACTCATAGTAATCGCTTGAGCAGATAAGTCATTATTCTTACGCTGAATTTCTAAAGCTTCATTATGAGCTTTTAAAGCTTGCTGCGTTTCACCTATAAGAGAATACATTGAGGCAATGTGATTAAGAGTATTAGCTTCTTGTGACAGGTCTTTCAATATATCACGATAAATTTTTAGCGCTTCATTTAAAGAATCAATAGCTTTTTTCATATCTCCTAATCTTATATATGCACCTGATGTTGAGTAAAAAGTTGCAGCTAAATTCTCAAACTTCCTATTCGACAGGAAAATTGACTGCGCTTGATTTAAATATTCAATTGCTTTTTTGGGATTACCTGTGCTGGCATAAACATCCCCAATCATAGAGAGTAATTCACCTTGACGTATAGGTTGCTTTAGTTCTTCCCAAATTTCTAACGATTTACTTAAATAATTGAGTGCATTAAAATTGTCTGAAAGCGTAAAGTAAATAAAACCAATAGACTGATTTATTAGAGCTTGATCTGCTCGTAATCCCAATTCCTGAACAATTTTTAATGCTTGTTGATATTTCTCAATTGCCTCTTGATATCCTTCTCTAGTCCCTTTCTTCTTTAACTCCTTTCCTTCTTCAACTAACTTAAATGCATCTTGATACCGCTGCTGCTTATCTCTACTCAAGGGAACTGACGGACTTGGTACTGTCTGCTGTGCTATTTCCAACCCATAACCCTTGACATTAACGATTGTTGATTCCGACAACAGGAATAAAGTGAAAAATAAAGCTACAGCGCGAGAAGTCCACATAGGAAGCCTTTGCCCTACTTTTTGAGGTTTATTTTGATTATTCATACGTGATTATACTGTATTTTGATATTTACAATTTAATATAGTTCTCAGGGTTTTACGGGGTATGCAAAAATCTATTTTTTTGCTGCTAGTCGGTAGGAGAAAAATGTAGTTGCTTGATATCAAATCCGTTTGTATCGTAATTATATATTTTTAACGCAAAGTGACGCGGAGGTAAGCGCAGAGGAACGCAGAGTTTTTTTGCACATACTTTTTATCATTCCGATGTAAGGGTATGCAACTTTACATAAACTTAAACTGTGTATGTCAAAACTTTAAAAACATCAGCGGTAATACGTAGCAAAATGTAACATTCTATTGCTGGTATTCCTTCTCGTTAACTATGATGGGCTGCATTTTATTCCTGTTTATAGGACTTTCGCGAAAAAAGCGGGGAATTGTATTCCCCGATGGTTTGAGAATAACGAGAAAAACTGCATACCCCTACAAATCTCAGATATATAAATAATCAAACATCGTTCATTCCAACAATCCATAATCAAAAATCCTATGAAACGTCGTCATTTTTTACAATTCACTGGTTCTGCATTAACTGCAATTGGTATCAGTCAGCTAGATATTATCCAGCAGGGGAATAAATACACAAAAGCTCTCGCACAAAATAAGGGACGTAAATTAGCTTTATTGGTAGGAATTAATAATTACTCTGCGGATATTGGAGCTTTGAGGGGTTGTGTCAATGATGTGTTGTTA
Organism: Calothrix sp. CCY 0018; assembly: GCF_963920925.1. NCBI lineage: Bacteria > Bacillati > Cyanobacteriota > Cyanophyceae > Nostocales > Calotrichaceae > Calothrix > Calothrix sp. CCY 0018. The sequence goes on from NZ_CAWUDI010000018.1 coordinate 26,722, forward strand.
CAAAAACAATTATTAACTTATCGTTTTGGTTTTAATCCCCAAGATATACTTACCCTCACAGACTCACAAGCGACTCGCCAAGGTATTCTAACTGCATTTGAAGAACATTTAATTAAACAAGCTAAACCTGGGGATACCGTAGTATTTCACTTTTCGGGACACGGTGGACAAGTTGAAGATCCAGATAAAGATAGCCCCGACGGACTCAATAGTACGCTGATTCCGATTGATTCTCAATCTAATTCCTCTGGTGGTGTAGTGCAAGATATCATGGGACATACGCTGTTTTTACTCATGTATGCGCTGAAAACGGATAATGTCACTGTTGTACTAGATAGCTGTCATTCTGGCGGTGCAAAACGTGGTAATTTTGTAGTGCGATCGCGTAATAGTAGCAAAAAATTACAAATTAGTCCCAACGAAATTGAATATCAACGCTCCTTGTTAAAACGACTCAATCTTTCTCCTCAAGAGTTTATCAGATTACGCCGTCAAAATATCGCCAAAGGAGTTGTTATTGCTTCTGCAAAACGGGAACAATTAGCGGTTGACGCTTCCTTTGATGACTTCTCCGCAGGTGCATTTACTTATCTATTTACTCAATACCTTTGGCAACAACCAGAAAATGCATCTGTTAAAAGAATATTAGTTGATGTTAGTCGCAGTACTGATATATATTCTGACACAAAAGGTTACAACCAAATTCCTGAAATAGAATTAAATACTAAACAACCCAATCCACCACTTTACTTTACTCCTTTTAATACAAATTACGCCGAAGCGGTAGTTACTAAAATTAATGGTAATCAGGTAGATTTATGGTTAGGTGGTGTAGATTCCGAATCTTTAGCAGCCTTTGAGAAAGATGCAGTTTTTACGGTTGCTGACGGTGGAGGAAAAGGACTTGTAAAATTAGAATCTCGTCAAGGTTTGGTTGGTAAAGGTAGATTAATTAAAGCCGCACAATTAAAACCAGGAACGCTTTTACAAGAAAGAATTCGAGGTATTCCCGCAAATCTTAAGTTAAATATCGGACTTGATGATGCTCTCGACGGTAACACTCTTACTGAAGCAAAACAAGCTTTTCAAGCAATCAACCGCGTATCTGCTTTACCTTTAAGACTGCAAGAAGTACAATATATCTTCGGTGCGATGACGAGTGCAAGACATGGGGATTTTCAAAAACGTCGCATCTCGAATCTTCCACCAGCAGGTAGTTACGGATTATTTTTAGCAACATTAGACGAAATTGTTCCTAAATCTTTTGGAGATTCGGGAGAAACAGTTACAGCCGCAATAAAACGTTTAACACCTAAATTTAAATCACTTTTAGCAGCGCGAATTGTGAAACAAATGCTGGGTAATACTAATACTTCAAAAATCAAAGTTACCGCTTCTATGAATATAGCTGGTAGCCAAAAAGTTATCGCTGAGACTTTTCCAGTTAGGGGTTTAAAAAAAGGAGCCAATCAAACCGCACCTGTAAAACCAACAGTAATTACAGAAAACGGTATTCCTAAATTACCCATCGGTACACAAGTTGCATTTCAAATTGAAAATCTTGAATCCGTCCCGCTTTATATTAGTATTTTAGTCATTGATGCTGCTGGTGACATGGCGGTAATATTTCCTAATGATTGGGGTGTTTCTGACGATGCAGCATTATTAAGTGCAGGTGAAAAACGCATAATTCCCAGCCAGGAAGACGGATTTAAATTAACAGTTGGTGAACCATTTGGAATGACTGAAGCGTTAATTCTTGCCAGTACATCTCCATTACGGACTTCTCTCAAAGCGCTCAAAGAAATAGCACGTTCGAGAGGTATCAATAAACGTGCATTTGGTACAACAGAAGATGAATTTTTGGACGTTACGGATAAATTACTGTCGGATTTAGATACTGCTACTCGTGGTGGTTTAAATGTCGAAGGAGTAGAGTTACCAGCAGGAGTACGGGGAGTTGATACCAACAAACTTGCAGCAATGGGGATACGCTTTAGCGTCGCTCTTTAGGGCGATCGCTTTTGATGTGGTTGGTTGAATCGACTTCTGGCAACATTCTTACACCACCGGGGAATTGCATTCCCCGGCTAATTACCAATTTCTTTCGTCAATATCGTCTCCCCAATCCTTAATCCTACTTAAATCCAATTGCCCAACAACACATAGGCACCCCAATAATAGGGTGATGCATATTTTGATTCTTTCAAAATTTTAATTTGTGCGCGACGTAAGGCTTCTGCTTTGGATATACCCGTTTCTTTCGCTTTTACCAGTTGTGCATAAAAAGCACTCATTGAATCTGTATTAATGCGAATATCACCACCTTTACTGCTCACAACAATATACAAAAATTGCGATGCTGACAAGTGGTAACAGTAAAAAACAAATTACAATGATAGATATTGAACATATTGCCACATTTAGGTGGACAACTGAACAAGCATCTAAGTTACAGTCTTTACGGGGTAATATGTCCCGCCGTGAATTATCTTTAAAAACTCAAGAATTGGGCTTGCGGGTTGCACATCAATATATTCAACAGCTAGAACAACCACATTTATTCACCAAACGTATTAAGAGTGGCACTTTGACGGTTTCGATTGAACTTCTCAACGTGCTTTGTACTGCTCTTGGAACAGATGTCACTGATTTTTTTAATTCCGCCAAAATTTTAACTGTTGTTGGGTCTAAAATACTACCTGAGACAGTAAAATAAAAATAGACATAAAGGCGATCGCGTACAGTTGTTAGAAGTAATAGAAGAATCATGTATGATAGACAGCTATCTTGAATGGATAAATCATGCTTTCAATCATCCGGTTGATGAGACAAAATGGCATTTCGATGTTAATGCACCGTACTTTGAGGTGAGCGATATAGAGTTTACTTCTCTATTTATAAAAACAATGGATAGATGTGGCATTGACTTGTTACAATTCGATGATGCTCAGGTCAATCAGGGACTTTGGTATATTTTCTTTAATGCCTGCTCTGATTATATGTTCCAACTAAAGAGTGTTTCTGTTCCTCGTGAGGATAAAGCAAGAGCAATTGTTGCTATCAAACATTTGTATTCTGACTGCTTTGAAAAACGTTGTACTCCCACTCTGAGCCATCTTGATGAGCCTGGTTCACCGTTAAATAGTATTTGTTATATGTTATGGGATCTTACTCCTCTTAATTACTGGGAAGGCTGTGATGATAAAGAGTTTTTATATGAACAGGTTATTGCCGTCTACGCATTTGCTCTTAAATCACCAAATATTGCTTGTGTGGAAAGTGCATTGCATGGGCTTGGTCACACCCATATGGAAGCACCAAAGTTAGTGGAGCAAGTTGTGGATGAATTTCTGCGGGAGAATAAGTTTTTTAATGAAAACGAAGACCTGCTGTCTTATGTAGAATATGTAAAAACTGGTGCTGTTTTGTAGTTTGGTTGTCGTGGCGTTCTTCGCCGATGTCTTGAAGTGCGTATCGTTAATCGTGAAACCGCAAAACCTAAATAAAATCGATTCGCTCTTATGTCCAGCATCAACTACCACTTCTCAAACAGAGGATTTGGCGCGATCGCTCTTTACACTCTGCTTTATGGAGGTGCGATCGCTCTTAACTGCAAATAGAGCGATCGCTTCGAGTAAAGCGAAACGCAGATCGCCACTTATGGGAGAAGCCCTGTCGGTAGTTGCAGAGTACTGAGCGTGAAAAAGAACCTATTCGCAATTTGTTGTATGTATTTATACATATTTTTGGGAATATTGTAGTAATATTGACAGTGTTTGCTGTTCAAATACAAACATTTAAGCTTGTAAATTCCGTATATACATAGCTCAGGCTGTGCAAAACATCGAATTATAATTAGGCAATATTTCAGTAAAAATATTTAGAGACGCTAGTGGTTTGATGTAGCTAATATAGCTGTTATATCACTCACTACGTCATTTTATGTCGTGGTTCTTAAACTAAATGGCACGATGCCGCTTACGTCTGCTAATCTCGCTGCTGCTCGAACGCTAGCTTTCCCTCTACCTTGGGCATCAACTTCAATTTCTGATTTTGTCTGCTCAACAACATCAGCCAATGATAACTGTGTCATAATTTCAACTGCTCCTTATTTACGTTTTGGGCAGAGCGGGCACGTTACTCTTGCCGGAGGGTGCCTGTTCTTTATCTTCTGATTGTATACTGATGTACGACACTTGTTGACTGATGTACAACAATAATATATATTAAATGTAGGACGACAGTTTACATGTTAGAGATGTTGAACGGTAAATATGGTGAAAATCAGGCGTTATGTAGATGTTGAGGCATCTGGAATAGGAGAGAAAATTAAGCAAGCTAGAAAGGCATCGGGGCGATCGGTTGAAGTTTTAGCGGGAGCAGCGGGGATTAGTCGCACCTACTGGCATGATGTTGAGGCAGAAAGGATACGCGATGCTTTACCTGAAAACACTCTTAGAAGAATTGAGCAAGTACTTGATGTTGATTTTGGAGTCAAATTTGACGATTAACCTCAAGACGCAAATTAATTTATCTTCTCATTACTACCGTTTATAGTAATGAGGTAGTGGCTTTCGATGCTTGCGATCGCGTTTCCACCATAAACAAAAAAAAGCCCAGTTGACTTAACAACCAGGCTTCACACATTACAACGTCACACTGCACTTACGTACAAGAAACCTTAATTTTGCTCCAAGCTAACTTTAACTACCTTGTTCTTTTCTTCTTCGCTTTTAGGTAGTGTCAAGTTCAAAATACCGTCTTTATATTCTGCGGTAACGTTAGTATTTTGAATTCTTACTTTGAGGGGAATTACACGCTGGAACTTACCGTAGTAGAATTCAGAACGAGTATCATCTTTATGCTCTGCTTTGCGTTCTGCAATTACTTTGACTGCATTGGCGGTAACTTCAATATCTACATCTTCAGGCGACATCCCAGGAAGTTCGAGTCTTAAATGCAGCGCATCTTCAGTTTCGGTCAGTTCGGCTGCTGGAGTTCTAAATGCTGGTGTTTGAATATCTTCAAAAACCCGGTCAAGTTGACGTTGCATTGCGTTCATTTCTGCCCAAGGATTGTAACGTGCAATAGCCATATCTTTTTAACTCCTAGATGGAAGGTTTAGTTAATGAGTAGTTTTAATTTGTTTCTTTGATTCCTATAGTAGTGATTATTAAATGAGTAGTAAATTCGGTTTTTATCACTAATTAATTGATGAATACCGACCAATTAAATAAGGTTAATTAGAGGTACGGTAAACTGTAATATTATTGATACGGTTTACTCGATAACATTCTTTGATTTTTATACTTAAGCTGCTAACTATATTTAAGAGACGCAAATGAATAGTTTAGAACGACAGTCGTTCACGCAGCGATTAGACCTGCCGTAGGCATCACACTCCTTAACCCGCACTAATTGAACTTCCCCATTTCTCAGCAACTTCCACTCCAAAGCCTCCAGCTTCCAGGTGACGACCCAGCGATTCGATGATGGGCATAGCAATACTAATCCCAAACAAAGCATTAAAACCCGCAACAACTATTGGCGCAGATAATAGAACTGCAAATTCGGGTAACAAAGCCAACACCGCAATCAAAATTATGAAAACAATTGGTGTCGCAATCCCCGCTGCCTTAGCTGCCTCAAAAATTAACTCTTTGTACTTATCAACAGTAATATCACCTCGGTAAAGGTCGAGCGAGTAAGAAATCGCCGTCACTATAACTTGCGTGAGAATCGCCGTTCCCGTTGCAGTAATACCAAGACGGGCAATAGTTCCCGAATTCACAATTATCGAATCAATTGCGTTGTATACCCGAATATGAAACTGTTCGCCGACCGTCATCACCTTAGCACCGCGACGGATGTTATCAGCGCCTACTTCCCAAACAATGTTGTCTGCACTATTCGAGCCACCTTGCGATCGCGGATAGATATGACTGCCGTGCTTATCCCGAAGAAACTCTCTAATTGCACGTTCTTGTCCTTCAAGCTTAGATGTACCGGGAATTTTCTCGAATAATTTCATCACATCGGCATCGCTTCTCGGCGCATCCCCTACCCTAACCCCCGCTCGATACCGCAGACGTTGAGCAATTTTCGGCATTTCTGCTGCTAGCTCTTGGGCAGTTTTCGGTACATCAGCAAGCGAATTAACAATTGTCATACCTGCCGCACTAGCATCAACTGCCACTGTTTTGACGTTTTCTATTGCTCGGTCGATTGCACTTATAGTTTTTACGGACTGCTCTTTGACACTTTCAACAGTAGATAGAGTCGAATTTATAGCGGTATCCGCATTCGTTTTAGCCGCATCCAAGGCTTCATTAACACGAGTTGCCGTTTCTTCAACAGCATTTTTGGCTGTGTCAGCTAACTTACTCGCTTCAATAAATAAATTTATCATATATATAGTTGTGAAAACGCCTTTATCATCGCTTATAGGCGATAGAGTAATTATTAAATTATCACCATAACAGTAAATTTTTGCAAGTAGTTTGTATTTTATATTACTTAAACTTTAATTATGGCTGAACCTCATGACCTCAATATAATTGACACTAGATATGCAGCATTAGTTGCAATTTTGCTGCGATCGCCCATGATGAGAGCCGAGTTTAGCGATCGCTCTGATTAATTATCCGTAATATCACATTTTTTGTTAAGCTAATCTTGATACAAATGTTAGTATCAGTACACTTAAACAAAAAATCTCAGATTTTGACCTTAATAAAAAATCTAGCTTTACTGTCTGCCACAGTTTTCGCTGCCACATCTGGATTACTTTTCGGGACAATGCAAGTCGCTTTTGCATTAAATTGGAACTGGAATTATTCTGGCACTGGCATCGCGGCGGACGGTACTTTCATTACTAATGACACCCCTAACAATTTGGGCTTTTACCAGATTTTGGGAATTACAGGTACGCGCAATAGTGAAACAATTACTGGCTTGCAAGCTGCCGGGACTCCAATACCGGGCAACGAACCTTTTAATGTTGACAATTTAATTAGTCTTAACGCTCAGCAGTTAACGGGTGACGGTTTTGGGTATTCTACCTCTGGGGGAAATTTTGTTAGTCCGTTTTTTGCTAGTTTTTTACCGACACCGGGTTATTTAGAGGTTTTTTCTGCGCCGCCAATCTTACCAGGTTTTGAAAATTTGGTATCGCCCGATAGCGAGCTACCTGTTAGTTTTTCTGCAACTATAATAACTGTTCCCGAACCCACCTCTATCCTTAGCCTACTTGCCCTCGGCATTCTCGGCGCTGGTTTCCTGCCTAAACGCAAGAAGCTAACCTCTCAAAAAAGCCCATCTTTACTGTCGATGAAATAGCAATGCATTCAGGTTTGCAGTGCGATAGTATCCGTCAAAAGTCAGCTTTTTTATAGATGTTGAATATCGGGTTAGGGATCGCCTAACTTGCATACTGAAGCTGCAAACTCAGCAAAATGCTGTCAGTTCCCAGTTGATGGTTGAATATGGCATTGAGCCAGGATGCGTGTAAAAACCTGCAATATGCCCTCAAAAGGCTTGATGAGCGCGTTGTAAATAACGACTTTTTAACTTTAATGTAGCAAATTTACAAACCCTTACATGGTAAGGGTTTTTAGATCATTTTGCCGGAAATTACTTGTATCTCGGCTCAATGCCATATACTGACTCCAGCTTATGAGAAGTTGCAAAGAAAGAATTTAGATGCAATTATTGCTAATCCCATAGATCAAATTGGTAGCGGTTTCGGCAGCGATACGAATAAAGCTATATATATAGATAAGCAAGGGAAAGAAGTTGAGATTCCCATGTGTTCCAAGTTGGAAATGGCTCATCGGATATTAGACTTGGTTAATTATTCTCAGCAGATGGATCGGGAAAGTTGGACTTGACAAAAATTAAATTATGTGATTTGAAATATTGTGTATAGCCTTCTCCTAAAGCTAAAGAGTTGAAACTTTAAAATTCCAATCTCAAACCTCAAATCTAAAATTATTTTGGTCAAATAGGAGTTTAATAATAAGTAAAACCAATTTTATCGGAGTTTAATAATAAGTGAAACCAATTTTAGGTTTAGCGATCAGTTCCATATTCATTCCTTTACCAGCTTTTGCACAGGTACAATTACAACCATTATCTGGTATCAAAATTTTAGTGAACCCAGGACACGGAGGGCAAGAAACTGGTGCAGCTGGTCCAACAGGATACTTAGCTAAAGATGTCAGCTTGAGTGTATCTAAGTTGCTACGTGATGAACTGGTGTTAAGAGGTGCAATAGTGGTGATGACGCGAGAAGATGACATAGAATTAAGTTTATCTGATCGCCAAGCCATGATTGATCAACAAGAACCAGCCATAGCTATAACTATACATTACACAGCAGTACCTGACGACGGAGATGCGGAAAATAGCAAGGGTATTAGAACTTTTTGGTATCATTCCCAGGCTCATAGTCTAGCCGTTTTTTTGCATAATTATCTAGTTAACCAGCTAGAACGTTCATCAATGGGGGTGTTTTGGAATAACTTAGCTTTAACTCGTCCTTCTACAGCACCATCAGTAGTAATGGAACTGGGTTTTATGACTAATCCTGAAGAATTTGAATGGATAGTTAACACCAATGAACAAAAAAAATTAGCGCGAGTTTTGGCAGATGGTATTGTTGAGTGGTTTCAAAGTGTAACCACTCTGTAATTACCAATTGATAATTATTGATATTTTTTCTACTTTAACAATCCTTTTTATTAATGAATTACCAACCCATCACTATTTGAACAATTGAATGTAATGAAGATAGTTTAATATCGCTGTCAACCAAAACTCTTCTCCAAATCGGCGGTCGGATCAGCTACGCATTACAACAATAGAAGAAAGCTCTTATGTAGGCTCTTTATACTTACCAGCAATAGAAGGTGCATTCATTAGTTCTAAAGATAACTTTCATTATTCTTTTGCATTAGGTACTTAGTATAATCCTTATCCAGATTCTGCTCCTGGTGTAAAAAATAATATCGCTAACGATAATCCAAATATCCAAGGTTTATCCTCAGAATCGAGCTTAGGAATTTATGCAAAAGCAAAGCTCAAATGGGTATTTGATGATATTAAACTTAATAAGAAAAATCAACTAAAAACTCGCTTGGTTCACATCCCCTACTTCTCAGCTAATTGGAATTCTTCTGCTAATCGACTTAACGTATCTTCTGCTCAAGCAGGATATACATTATTCATGCAAAAACCGAAACTAACCCTAAGTGTTTCTAACTTATTAACATTTACTCCTCAGATGTTAAATGCTTTCACTAGTTTAGTCATCTCACAAATGCTGAAGTAGAGTTAAGAGAACTGGTTGTAGAGAATCAGGATGCAACGTTAGTAGAGTTATGTGAATTATTTGCATTGAAGTCTGGAAATTGGGTGAGTCGAACTGCAATGTGTCGTTGAGAGACAAAAGTTAGGATTGAATCGTAAAAAAAAACATTGCGGAGTAGCCAAGCGGCAACTGAAAGAGTCCAAAAACTAAGAGTAGAATACTGGGAAAGTGTAAGAAATACAAATCCAGAAAATTTAGTATTTCCTTTCCGGAGACAGGGGTTTTACTCGGCTTGATAAGAACTCATGCGCGTTCACAACTAGGAACAAGAGTGTACGAGCTAAAACCATTTTACAGGGGTGCAAAAGTTACAGTAATTGGAGCAATTAGTATTAAAGCTGTAGAAATATATATTTATTGATTCAGAGGGACTTTTAGCCGTACATCAGCATACGCTTGCTATAAATGCAGCAAACAAGGAAAATGGAAAAAGAATCAAGAATGATAAAATTTCAATTAGAAATGATAGAATTTTTGAGAATAATAAACAGAGTTATTGACAATATAAATTCAGCGGTTCTTTAGCAAGGATTTTAGAAAAGCAAGCTAATGGCATACATCTCGTTACCTGATTCTAATCCTGGAATACTCGGTCTTTTAAGTACATATCCTGAAACTGGGCAAATTTTGTTAGCTCTTACTCAGCAAATTTTACGCGGTAGGTCTTCTTTATCTTCCGCTGAACGGGAACTGATCGCGGCGAGCGTGTCTCGCGCTAATGAATGCATGTTTTGTGCCCAGGCTCATGCATCAGCTGCTTGCAATCTCTTACCCAAGGACCAAGTTTCAATTGTCGAAGAAGTAATAACTAAGCAAAACTTATCTGTTTTGTCAGAAAAAATGCAAGCTTTTATCGAGTTAGCTTTAGCTGTACAAAAAGGTGGGCAATTCGTCGATCAATCCCATATAGATCGCGTGCGTGAAGTTGGTGCAGACGATAAAACAATTCATGACATCGTACTGATTGCAGCTGCTTTTTGTATGTTTAATCGGTACGTTGATGGTCTTGGAACATGGACTCCAGAGAATGCGGACATATACAAAAGTATTGGTCAGAAAATTACTACTGATGATTACCTGAGTGTCCCAACTCTCCCAGATTGACCGAAAATAATAGGATACAAGCCCTGTGGTTCTAGCATGGCTTATAGCACACTTGTTGTACGGTTCATCGATTTTTTGGTTCTTGAGTATTTGATATCACAAGTAATCAAGAACCAAAATTTTTACTTTCCAATACTTTATGCAGATTTTATTGACAGCTCCTTAGTTAAGGCTTGCCGCATCATTTTTATTGCTGGGAACTCTTCAACTTGATGAATATCTCCTCCTAGTAAATGAACAATATCTTTTCTGAGCGTGCTTTTAGCCTGGTAGCCGAAGAAAGTTGGATATTGCCAAAAGTAGAGGACCAGATCTTGTGCTACATTCTGTCCCCGGTTACAAAATGTAGCATATTCTTGGAAGTGGTGGGTATAGTTATTATCAGCTAATGCTTTATTAATCGCTATACTAGCTTGTTTCGCCTCAACCATTCCTAAAGAAACCCCAAAACTAAAAATTGGATCGCAAAAACGATGAGCATCTCCAACACAAAGCCAACCATTACCCACAAATGGATCGACAGAGTAGGAGTAATTAGAAATTGTCCGTACCGTTCCATAGGAAAGATTTTCAACCCGTCTTTTGAGATCGGGGTTAATATTTTCCAATCCCCACTCTAAAACTTCTTGTTTACCGCCACATTCAGCCATTTTAGAAGTAGGGACAACAATACCAATGCTGACGGTATCTTCGGAAATGGGAATAAACCAAGCCCAATGATACAGTTGAGCATAAAACAAAAATGTATTATTTCCCATTGCACCCGGATCGCGAATAGCATCTTTAAATTGAGTAAAAACAGCTACTTGTTTTTTAAAAGTGTCGTAATTGCGACGTTCTCCTGCAACTTTCTGGCGGGAAAGAAATGTTGATTGTCCGCTAGCATCGGCAACAACTTTAGCACGAATTTTGATTGCTTTTTCTTCACCTTTGGGGATATATTTAACACCAACAACTTTATCAGCTTCTTTTAATATTTCTTTTACAGTGCCATAGCGATGTTCAATACCAAATTCAATCGCTTTATCAAGAAGCATCCGATCAAATTCTTCTCTTCGTACCTGCCAAGTTGGACGTAAAACTGGAACAAAAAATTCGCTTTTGGCATCTCTACCAAGAACTTTAACTCCTCCTTTCACAGGAAATTGATGTTGAGACATTTCTGTCTCCAATCCTAATTCAGCCAGAATGGTTCCTACCATACCAGTTAAAGACTCTCCAATATGATATCGGGGAAAGGATTCCTTTTCGATAGCCAATACAGACACACCTGAAGCAGCAAGATAAGCACCTAAAGTTGAACCAGATACACCACATCCAATCACGACAACATCAAAACATTCTTCTGAACATTCTTCTGAGATTGGAAATTTAATTTGATTTGACATTATGTTTGTATCCTTTTTTTATTAGTTGTTAAGGGTTAATTCTTCTGCTTATAGAAGCAGATTGGGTTGTATCGGCGTTTTAATCCCGATACAACACATAATTGTAAATTGGTTAATTAACTATGTTGAAGACTACGTATGATGAAATACTTAGCAGGCAGTTTTATGAATTCGTCGTTAAAATTAGCATTAGTGGCAATGAATGTTTCTCCTGATTCCAATAAGGAAAAATCCGACGGAGGAAATAAGCTTTGGATATCTTCTAAACTAACTGCACCTGGTTTAATTTTGGACTCTAAAACCTTGGCTAATCCTAGTGGTATTTCCTGGTTTTGGATTTTTTGTTGAAGCAAATTATGAGCTTGGGAAGAAAGCTCCACTATATATATACTTCCTGTATCTCCCAGCAAAGTTTTTAATTGTTCTGCTATTAGAGGGCGTTCTTGATGCTCAATTTGATGCAAAACACCCCGCAGATAAATATTTGCATCACCGAACCGCTCATGAATTTGTTGTGTTTGTTCTAAACTATCTATAACGTAGTAAGTAATAGATAATCCTGTCTTTTGTGCTTGAAAGCTTGCCAATTCTATCGCTTTATGACTAATTTCTAACCCAATCACTTGACTGAAATGCTGGGCAAAAAACTGAGTTTGCGTGCCGTCTCCACAGCCAAAATCAATTAGTGGTAAATGAGAGTCTTTTAAAAAAGGCTGGAAATGTTCAAAATCAAGTTTGACACCTAGAAGATGTGGAACATTCCACAAGACTTCAGAAGAGTCATTAATACTACTCCAATATCTATCCCAGTTTTGTCGATCTTCTATTAGCATATTAGCTATTCCCTTTATGGTCTAAGTTTACCTATCAAAATTTCGACTTCCGCGTTTCTGTGTCTTTGTATCAGTTTCAAAGAAGGTTACTTTCACAGAGCTAGGAGTAATTATGTTTAAGAAAATTCTTAATTAAAAAGAGCAATTCTTCTGGTTGTTCGCTAGGTGAAAAATGACCGCACCGTGCCAACCAATCCAATTGAGCATCGGGTAGTTTTTCTGATAACTTGAGTACATCTGCTTGAGGAATAATGTTATCTTCTTCACCAGCAACAATTAACGTCGGAACTTTTATATCTTCAAAACAAGATTGCATAAATTCAAATCCTCCTCGATCTAAAAAACTCTGATATGCAGGGCGAGAAAGAACTCCATCGATTAACTTTTGCAAAGACTTAGTAAGTTTGGGAGAACGATAATATGCAGCCTCCATAAATTTTTTAGGAGATTCGGACAAATCCATCAAATATTCCCACCATGTAGTTGGGTTTTGAATAAAACCAAATCCTGTAATCACCAAAGCCTTAACTGAGTGTGGTTTTAAACGACTAATTGCTGCACCAATTATGGCTCCGGCTGAACTACCTACTAAAACCCACGGCTGGGGTATTTCTTGAGTTTCCAATAAAGTTAAAACAGCTTGAATATTGTCAGCATAATTTGGACTGTCGCTATCTATAGATGACAAACCAAATCCTAATAAATCAATTGCGATCGCAGTTTGCTCTCCTTTTAAACTTAGTAGCATATTTCCCCAACTGCTAGAAGGATTTCCTACCCCAGGTAAAAATACGTAACTGTAATCAGTATTGCCTGTTACTTGAAGATAATGTAACTCTCCTTGCTGTTGCGTTAATTGTAATTTGTGGCGTTTAATTCCAGCAGATTCTAAAATTTTTAGAGAGTCTGTTAAAGATTTAATGTAAGGATCTAAATGACTTTCTAAAGATGATGATTGAGCATTTGTTTCTTGGATTAAATCTACCATTTGAGCAATGGCAGCAACAGATTGAAAATTCTCTGGGGTAACAGCTTCATCAGGTACCCTTACATCAAAGGTATCTTCAATTTTTGCAATTAAAGAGACCATTGCTAAAGAATCTAAAATACCAATAGCTAGTAGAGGAGTATCTATGTCTAAACCACTATCTTCACTTTCCAAAATTTCTGCGTTGATAAAGGCAATAAGTTCTGCCTGAATCTTGGTGTCATTTGTTATTGTGCTTGTCATCTTGTTGAACCAAAGTAAATGTGCTGATGATAATTCCGAAAATAGAATGTTTAAACAGTTTATGATTTTAGATTCTTACTTTAAGAGAAGTAAAAAACAAATATGGCGGATGATTTTAGCTATGATATCCTGCGGATTCAAGCAATTTATTTCTATCGATTTTTCCATTGGGATTCCGAGGTAAATATTCCAAAAAGTAAACTCGGTCAACAATCATATAACGAGGTAATCTTGAAGAACAATATTGCTTGATATCTATCAAAGATAAAGCATGATTTTTGGTAACTAGGAATGCCAATAAACGGGCTGCCATTCCTCGATCTGCTACAACAACAGCAGCTTCAATAATATCAAGATGGGAAAGCAGTGCAGCTTCTATTTCCCCCAATTCAATACGATAACCCCGTACTTTGATTAAAGAATCAATACGACCTATAAGAACATAATTTTCATCATCTTGCTTCCTAACAATATCGCCTGTAGCGTATGGTCTATTTTCCTGTGGTGCTTGGTTCCAATAACCTAACATAACCGTGGGTCCAGACACCATTAATTCTCCTTCTTCTCCTACCTCAATTACTTTTCCTTGACAACTAATTCCCCACACTTTATTACCAGAACAAGCTTTACCAATTGGGATTAATGCTGTTTGTTGTTCTGGAATATCTTTTACTTCAAAATAGGTACAAACATTAGTTTCTGTAGGTCCATATAAATTAAGTAAACGAATTGCTTGCCACTGTTGCCGTAACTGTCTTAGATATTTGATGGGAAAAACTTCTCCTGCAAAAAGTATAATTCTCAAGGAATGTTGCACTTCTAGTAAGTCGCCGTGCAGCATCATTAAGATCAAAACAGAAGGAACAGAATACCAGACAGTGATTTTCTCCTGAATCAAAAAGTTAATTAATCGAGATGGAAGATAGGCAATTCCTTCTGGAATTAGACAAACACAAGCTCCTATTAAAAAAGGTACATAGATATCTAGTACCGACAAATCAAAATGAAAAGGAGCGTGATTAGAAAATCTATCTGTAGATTGGGCATCGATTTCCTCCGCAGCCCATTTTATAAAGGCTAAAGCGTTCTGGTGACTCACACAGACTCCCTTTGGTTTACCAGTAGAACCTGATGTGTAAAGGATATAAGCCAAATCATGCTCGTCTTGAGGCAAACGTTCTATAGGTTGCTCGGAAAAAGACAATATATCTTGCCAAGTAATTCCTTGCCAAGATTTATCGATAGTTAAACACTTTATGTCTGCCAAATCATCTTTTAAAAGTTTTTCGGCACGAGAATAACTAGTAACGATTGCACTAAGTTGGCAGTCTCGTACAATAGTTGCGGCTCGCAGTACGGGACTCAAAGGATCTATGGGTACATAAGCAGCACTTAGTCTAAGAATCCCTTGCATTAAAGCGATAGCCACAGCAGATTTATCTAACCAAATTCCGACTCTACTTCCTTGTTGAACACCAAGTTGAGCTAAAGCCTGACTCAAACGATTTGCCAAAGCATCCAATTCGCCATAAGTAAGATTTTGTTCGGGCGATCGCACTGCCAAAGCCTGTGGTTGTTTACGAGCAGATTCTATGACTAAATCTGATAGATTCATAAACCTAGTCTCCTGGCAATTAAATCCCGTTGAATTTCTGAAGTTCCGGAAAACAGAGTTGTAGGAATAGAGTCTTGCAACATCTGTTCCATACCTGTTTCGGTTAAATAGCCAATACCACCGTGAATTTGTACTGCATCTAAACTAGATTGAATCGCCGCTTCACTCACTGCTAGTTTGGCTAAGGATACGTCCATAACAGCATCTTCACCTCTATCCATTAACCAACAAGCTCGATAAACCAACAAACGAGCCGCTTCCAATCTGAGTTTCATGTTAACTATCCGGTGAGAGATAGCCTGGTTTTTGCTAATCGACTTACGAAACTGTTTTCGCGTTGAGGCATGGGCAATAGTTTTCTCTAACTGGCGTTCCATCATGCCTAAATATGTAGCGAATAAACAACTCCTTTCCCATTGCATAGATTGAGCAAAGATAGTAGTCCCTTTTCCTTCTTCTCCGATTCGCTGCCTAGAAGGAACTCGGCAGTTTTTGAAGGTAACAGTACTAATTAAGGATGTGTGTAACCCCATTTTTTTGAAAGGTTCACCAATGTTCACTCCTGGTGTATCTCTTTCAACAACAAAGGCACTAATACCCATGTGTCCATGAGATGGATTAGTGGTTGCATAAACAACAAAAACATCGGCAATTGGGGCATTGGACACATAGCTTTTAGTTCCATTGATAATATATTCATCGCCCTCACGAATTGCTAGAGTTTGAAGATGGGAAATGTCCGAGCCTGCTTCTGTTTCTGTCATCGCATTTGCGCCAACTAATCTTCCAGAACACAGAGAAGGAAGAAAAACTTGCTTGAGTTCTTCACTGCCATACTCATAAATTGGCATTACACAAGCACATAAATGAGCTGCGACTGAAAAGACAAAACCCCTGTCTTCGCATACCTTGCCTAAAGCTTCTTCAACTCTAGCTGTGGTTAATGCATCCAGTCCCATGCCTCCATATTCTGTAGAAACAGATAAACCTAATAAGCCCACTTCCCCGCATTTTTGCCACTGACTGCAAGGAAAAAAGTTTTGATAAACTGCTTCAGAAGATATTTTTTTGAGATTACACTCGGCAAACTTCAGTGTTTGCTCATATAGTTCTTGCTGCTTTGGATTCCAATTAAAGTTCATGGACTTTTACCATCCTCTAAAAAGATATTTAGCAAGTATTATCTAAGGTAAATTTAAACATACCTCGTACTATACTATGGCATTTTTATACTAACAGAATGCTTTTGATCAAGGTCTTTTTAACTTTTTAAATATCCTTTAAACTTAATTTTCTTGAGAATTGAAGATTTGGTTTACTTGTTGTACAAAAACCTTAGTTTTGAAACAATAAGTTTTTTTATCATAAATTTTATATGAAATTTTAAAAAGCAAATCTCCAGATTTCAAGCTATAATTTTTGCTTTAAAGGTTATTTAAATAATTAAAAGCCTTATGTTCAATTTTACTTGAAATATTTTAACTACAAGAAGAGAAGCTTATAAAAAATATTTTTTGTAGAAAATCGGTAAGACCAATTTTTAAATTTTGAATTACAAAATAATATTTGAAAAGCATCCTTCTAGCAACGGCTTGACCAAAACGTACAAGTTTAAATTGAAAAACCAAAATTAATTATCCGCATCATCCGTTTTCATTAATTAAAATAGTACATTATGTTGTTAGTTGATTCAATATTTTTCGTAAAATAAAGAATGGTTTCTTTACATCTATTAGAGTAATAATTTTTTCAGACACCTTATAGTATAAATTTTTTATTTCCTTCAACTTATTTTCTTAATATAATTTAATTTTTTTTGCAATTGTATCTAAATAACACCTAATTAATTTTATTCATTGATAATATTCTTGAAAATTTTTATTGTCAATACATCCAAGCATATAAATTGTATGCTGTATGCATAAAATAAAATTATACAAAAATCTTGTTTAAAAAGTAATTCTATGCATATTTTTCAGATTGGCAATATTATCTATACAGTTATTACTATTGTGTACGTGTGTTGGCGAATTTTTGACAAATAGCAGTTATAGATACGGTCAAGTTTAAAATTACTCCGAAAAGTAGAGCATTATTCGACATATCTTATAAATACAGTAATAATTATTAGCTTCTAAGAAACACATTCAGCAGGTGTTGGAATAGCAGTAAGTTCAAAGCCAAAAGTGTTCGCTTTTTTCTTGAGATTTTTAAGTATCCGTTCTCGGTACTGCTGCTCGTAGGCATCTATACCAGGGTCAGTATAAGCATCTCCAGATGTCCAAAGATGGTAGAAAATACGTGCTAGTTTATGAGCAGTAGCAGTGATTGCTTTCGGAGCGCCCATCCGTGACTGCATACGACGGTAGTATGCACCTAAAGCGGAGTTGCTGCGGCATAGAGTTTGTGCAGCCATGCGGAAAGCAGTTGCAGCGCGGTTGGCAACAAGACGAGTTTTGGAGCTTTTAACTTTGCCGCCAGTAATACGACTACCAGGGCACAAACCAAGCCATGAAGTAAAATGCTTGACTGTAGGAAAGCGTGTGGGGTCTAAACCAACTTCAGACAGTAGTACTAAGATGCTTAAAGAACCCAAACCGTCAATGGCTAGCCAAATGCATCATCAAAATTTCCTTACGTTCGTAAGCTTGAGGAAATCCCACGTAAAATATTTCATCAAATCTTCCCATCCTCGTTAACTCTGGTGGTAACACATCAAGTCTATTAAGAGTGCCAACCACAAACACCGCAGTCTTTTTATCTTGCAACGAAGTAAGCAAAGTTCCTAAAATTTGTATCGAAGGTCTATAACTGAGAACGTTTTACCCGAACCTGCTGCACCGATGGCAGAAATTCCTCTTTGAGCATCAGGAAAATATAACGTTCTATCTGGCTCTTTCCACCGGGAGCAGTTCTTGAGTAAACGTAGGTTTAGTTTTGAGTAATCCTTTCTCAAACCATTGTTTTTCAATTTGCGATCGTATATCGGGTGGAGTACCGACATAAAGCGCTACTGAGTTGCGGATTGGTTTAGCCATTTGAAGAGTAGCTTTACGTTTAGCCTTTTGTTTCTCGCGTTTACCACCCCAGTAACTGGTTGCGACTTTACCCTTATGATTACCGCCGGACAGGAAGTTAAAGATTGCGATCGCCGCGCTGCAACAGGGTTGGAATTACTCACCATTATTACAAATACTTGATGGGAATATTACTGAAGGCGGGATCTGGAAAGACCAGGAGATTCCTGACTATGCAAATGATTTAGCCTTGATTCGCCTGAAAATCCTGGAACGTCAAGAACGTTATCAAGAATACTTGTATTTAGCCAGATCGGAAGGACAAACTAAGCAATATTTAACTATGTTAGGGCGTTTGGGACGAGTGGAACAAGCTGTTACAACTGCTCAATCCCGAATGTCAACAATGGAAGAAGCTTTTGCTCTGGCTCAAACTTTACAGAGCCAAGGTGCATTACAACAAGCTTTAGAAATTGCCCAGCAAGGTTTTACTTTACCGGGAAATTGTGGCTATAACTTGGGAATTTGCGAAAGTCAATATTTTCCTTTATGAAGGATTAATTAAAGATGCAATTTCTTGTGTCAGCGAACTTCACTCTTACGATGCTGAATTAATTCAGCATTTAATTTATAAGATTACTGAAGAGGGAAAGCTAGGTGATCGGATTCGGGAATACGGCGAAACTAGAAAGTCTTTTGATAAATTCCGCGAAGACGGGTGGGAGCTTCCTTGGGAAGATGATGCTAACGTTTCTTTTGTGCGAAACGACGACAATACAGCAACTATTAACAAACTTGTAACTCCTACACCAGAGCCAGTACCTGCTCCTGTACCAGAGGGAGAACCCCCTATTTCCGATGAATTACCGATAACTCCTACTCCAGAGCCAGTACCTGTACCCACACCTACGCCCATACCAGAGGAAGAACCCAAACCTCCTGTTTCCGATGAATTACCTCCAATTATTCCTGAGATAAATAAACCTTTGCAAAATCCCCTAACGCTTTCAGGAGATTTCGACCTGCAATTTTGGGGTAAAAATCATGCGGATTTAATCGACTCAAAAGAATACGCTGGAGGCTCTCTTTCCTTCAGCGGAGATTCTTTTTTGGTTGATGCCCCAGCTTATGAAAACTCTTTTAAAGCTGCTTATAAAAACACAGAAGACAATATATGGCGATGGGAAGTCCCTTCTGATGATGGAATTGTTTCTTTAGGGACACTCATCTACAGAAATGATGAGCTTGAAGATGACTTTGGCGGGTCGGTTTCCAATCATGGTGCTAACTTCAAGCTAACTTTAGATAACCCAGTAGAAGGAATTTTTATGAAGGTTGTAACCGAACACGGGTGTTGGGTTACACTTACCGCCAATTTCTCCCGCGTTCTAGGGATAATCTTCAACTTCTACAGAAACATTGTCACCATCATAAAACCAAAGAAGACCACAAACCTTGGTTGTAAAAATGGGTACTCATGATAATATCTGTATTACTGAGGAACGGAGTGAGTCGAAAGATTCACGCTCCGTTTTGTAGCCAAGTCAGGGAGGTGAATTCCTGGCGATTGCATCCAGATAAGTCTCGCAAGCGTTGGTAAAAACGCTTTCTAAGTACGATGCATTGCGTTCATATGGCAACCTTTTGTTGCTCCCGCCAAGCAGTTAGTTTTTCTGTGTCTTGAACGGTGAATTATCGAAATCCCAAAAACTCACGAATTTCTACCCTATGTCGTTCAAAAGTTCTTCCTACCCACTCGTACTGTTTAGGCATTGAGCCGACATAAGAAGCATCACATGAATACTAAAAAAAATTAGGTGTTGAAACTCTTGATTTATCGTTAAGCAGTAGTTGGTAATTTGAAAAGTGAGCTACTACAACTTTCAATAAAATCCTTACACAAGAAAGCTTTTAAGCTTAACCCAGTTTTCTGTTCTAATGATACTCACGCCCCGTTATTTCAATCTCCAGGGAGGATTAATTCTGTTTTCTCCTGCATAGTACAGGCAAATTAGATTACCATCTGGGTCTTTGAGATAGGCTTCTTTCCATAACCATTCTTGTTCAACAGGTGGACTATCAAAAACATAACCAACTGCTTCTAGTTCTTTAACTGTTTCATCAAGGTTATCGCACTCAAAATAAATGGTTGTTGTGGAATTTGATGTTACACAATCAACAGCTTCTAAAGAAAAAGTAGCATCTCCATCTGGACAAAGAAAACGCGAATAATGTAAGTCAGGAGTTGCAACAATCTGAATCAGTCCTAATCTTTTGTAGAAGTTGACTGATGAAGCCATATCCGTAACTCCAATAGTGACTTGATTTAATCTCACTATTAAAATCCCTCCTCCTCCTGTTCGTCTTCTTGCTCTTGTTGCCGTAAGTTGCTAGCTCATATTTATTATTATCTCCACTTGCACATCTTTAAACATTGAAAAAGTCGCAGCGAAAATTAAAAAACATCAATTTAAAACGTACCTAAATTTTTACTACTCTAAACATCTATACCCGTATGCTTAGCATTATAACCAATACACTATGCACTTAAACTACCTTTAACTATCCATAAGTAAGCTAAAAGTAAGCATAAATTGCTTTTGGAGAAAAAACTTACTTTCTATATAACTCTATAACTAGGGCTTGCTGAATAAAATTATAAGTCTTGTCAGATAAGGCTTTCAAACCTTTTTCTTCCTTTCTTGTGCAAGAGGTCGCCATATACTGGCTCAAAATCCTTGCATTTTTTTTAGAAATTATTGCTCAAGTTTAGAATTCAAGCCGCAGAACCTAGTATTTTTCGAGCGGTGTGGGTTCTATTTTAGATTAAGTGGCTTTTTCAGCAAGCCCTAACTATTGCTGTATAAGGAATGTAGCTTGCGGAAAGGTTGACTGCTGCTTCGCAACCGGGGTAGGAGGTGTGGCGGCTGAAAGCCTCATGCAATGAGCTTTTGCTGCAATGCGTAAAAATAATTCTTAATTATTGCTTACTTTAAGCCTAAAGCCTGAAGGTTTATCGTTACCAATCTTCACAGACTTAGTAAGAAGAGAACTTTTTTATTTAGTGAATATACTACTTATGTAGGCAATGTTCACAGATTTTTAATGAGCAGTAATACTCAAGCCCGAAGAATACTAATCCTATCAGCAAATCCTAGAGGCACACATAAGCTTCGCCTTGATGAAGAAAAACGTGAAATTAAGGAGGGTCTAAAACGTTCTCAGCAGCGTGACCAGTATTCAATAGATACAGCAGAAGCAGTACGCTATAGGGACATACATAGAGCCATTCTGGAATATGAACCACATATTATTCACTTTTCGGGTCACGGAGTAGAGGAAAAAGGATTGGTGTTTGAAGATGAGGTAGGTCAAGTAAGGTTAGTGGATGCGGACGGAATAGCCGGATTGTTTGAACTGTTTGCTGACCAAGTTGAGTGTGTTGTTCTTAATGCTTGTTACTCGAAGTATCAGGGGGAGGAGATAGCTAAACATGTCAATTATGTGATTGGCATGAGTCAGGAAATTGGAGATAAAGCAGCAATTGAATTTGCCGTTGGCTTTTATGATGCTTTAGGATCTGGTAGAAATATTGAATTTGCTTACCAACTTGGTTGTAGAGTCATTAGGATGGCAGGAATTCCAGAGAACTTGACTCCTAAACTTCTTAAAAAAACTTTAAGTAAAACGGTTAACTTTACTGTAAATGAGGTAGTGGGTTTCAGCCAACCAGGCAGCAACTCCTTTAACTACGGAAGCCCTGTACCTCCAGAAAGCTTTTATGGACGATACCGAGTAATTGCTGATGTTAAAAACCGCATTGGTGCGATGACTGCCCAGTGCATTAACATTGTGGGGTTACGACGCAGCGGTAAGACTTCTTTACTGCGATACATTGAAGAGCGCCGTGAAGTTTTTTTTCCGCAGGAATACAAACCGTTAATTGTCAAGCTGGACTTGCAAGATAGTAGATTTCATACTTCAGAGGGAATTATTGAAGGGTTGCGGCGTTATATCCAAAAACGCATAGGAATAGAGCCTTGGGCGCAAGATGCAAATGAAGATCCTTATGCAGTGGAAGATGGGCTAATAGAACTGCGCGAGCAGGGTTATCGCTTGATTGTAATGCTAGATGAACTCGAACGCATTGGAGCAAGGCTAGAAGAGTTTCAAGGCTGGGGAGAAGACTGGCGTGCTAAGGCCTCAGATGGGCTGTTCGCTTTGGTAATTGCTAGTACACGTCCCTTAAGTGAAGTTTATAGTCGGATGAACTTGACTTCACCCTTCAGCAATATTTTCAGCACTACGATTTTGGGAGTTTTAGAAGAAGATGCTTGGCAACAATTGGTGCGAGATGGTTTTGCGCTAAAGACGTTAGATACGAAATATCTACGATGGATTGATGATTTAGCCGGTGGATTAGCGTATTACGTACAAATGGCAGCAGCAATGTTGTGGCAATTTGACAACTTGGAACAAGCGCGGGAGGAGTTTGTCTTTCAAGCCACATCCCGATTTATTGAGCTTTGGGATGATTTAAATGAACGAGAACGTCATGCACTGCTCTTTGCTGCCGGTGTTTCCGGAGTAGCTGAACCAACACAAGCAATTAGGAGCGCGCTTCGGCGATATGGTTTGCTACGCACAGATGGTCGCCTGTTTAGCAATGCTTTCGCCGAGTTTACCCGAGGTCAGCGATGAAGTACTTTGTTCTTATGAAACAGAAGTTAGGAGAAGCGATTACCTTTTTGACCAAAATTACTTCTATCTTGCAATTGCAATGGTTACGGAGATTTTTACCTCCTAAGCGTTTTGCTATTTTTGAAGCTTGTCTCATTGGTTTAGTTACAGGTATTTCTGCCATTTTATTAAGAATTGGAACGGGATGGCTTGGGACATGGCGAGTCCATAGTTCTTATATCTTGCCTGCATGGCTGGTTCTACCAGCAATTGGACTCTTCTTTGGATTTGTTGCAGGTACGCTGATTGAGCGCTTGGCACCAGAGGCATACAATGGCGGAATCATTCAGGTTAAGGCTGCACTTAGCGGTTCAACTATTGCACTGGATTTGCGGGTTGCTTTCGTTAAGTTCATGAGCGCACTTTTGGTAGTCAGCTCTGGGATGCCCTTGGGGTGGGATGAACCTGTTGTACACATAAGTTCTGCATTTAGTGCCCAGATAAGCCATTGGATTTCTAGTTCAGCATCCCAACGTCGGTATATGATAGCAGTTGGTGCAGGTGCGGGATTAGCAGCAGCTTTTAATGCTCCCATTACGGGTATACTTTTTGTTGGAGAAGGATTGCTCCAGGATTTATCGGGATTAAGTTTGGGAACAGCAATAATCGCTTCGTTTATTGGGGCGGTGGTTTTTCGGCTTTTCGGTGGTAGAAGTTTGCAGCTAAACCTGGAATTAATCGAGTCAACCAGCAGTTTTACTATTACAGAACTTCCTTTTTATTTGTTTTTAGGTATTTCAGCAGGTTTGCTGGCTGCATTATTCCGAAAAGGTTTACTGTTAAGCCTTAGCTACTATCGGAAATTACCCGTAGGTTTACCCTTAAGAATAGCTTTAGCTGGCTTGATTTCTGGCATCATCATCGCCGTACTACCCGAAACTTTCCGCATTAATAATACTGGTTTAAGACAATTTATTAATACTGGCGATCTAAGCGTTTACAGAGTTGCGCTAGTGTTTACAGCTCAATTTATTCTGACATTAGTCGCATTTGGTTCGGGAGCGCCGGGAGGATTATTTGCTCCGAGTCTTATATTAGGTTCTTGTTTGGGATACTTGGTTGGCTTTGTCGAATTTCAAATTTTGGGGATAAGTTCGCCTAATACTTACGCTTTGGTGGGAATGGGAGCATTTTTTAGCGCGGTGTTTAGAGTCCCAATTACCGCAATTATGATTATTTTTGAGATAACTAACGATTTCAATCTAGTACTACCTTTAATGATTGGTTCTGTTGTAGCTTATTGGATAGCTGAAAGTATAGCAAGCGGATCTATTTATGATGCAGTACTAGCACTGAATAATAACTATATAGAAGGCGAACTTATTAATCCCTTCCAATATGGCAACCCGCTAAGCCTTAATCGAGCATATCTTTTCAAAGGACGAATCTCTTTCACTAACCAAGTTGTTCAATTAGTGCTAGATCGTAGCCGTCCCACTGTTGTACTATACGGTCCACGTCGTGTTGGAAAAAGCTCTTTCCTGCTTAATCTACTGCATTTATTACCCCAGAACATATTGCCAGTCTACATTAATTTACAAAGTGCAGCTATTACAAATGATGAACCTTCTTTCTGCTTTTCGTTAGTACGATCAATTAGTCGTGATAGTCGTGGATTAGGAATAGAATTGCCTCCTATTCCGAAGCTTAATGAATTTCGCACAAACCCTTACATTCTTTTAGAAGAATGGTTAGATGAAGCGCTGCCACTATTAGGCTCGCGAAGTGTTATGCTTAATCTCGATGAGTTTGAAAAACTAGGTAGTGCAATTGCTGATGGACGTTTAAGCCTACGCCTGTTTGACGAACTCCGCAGTTTAATTCAGCATTATGAACAGTTACGATTTCTGCTTTCTGGAGTGCAGACTCTAAACGAACTTGGTCCCAACTGGAGCAGCTATTTTATAAGTGTTGTACCAATTGAAATGGTTTATTTAGAACGTAATGAGGCTTTTGAGTTACTAATTAATCCAGACCCACAGTTTAATCTACGATATCGAGCAGGAATTATTGATAAAATAATCACTTTAACACGCTGTCATCCATACCTCCTACAATTGATTGGTGCATCTATTGTTAATCAAGCCAGCTTGCAACATACTCGGCGGGTTAATTTTAATTTGCTCGAAACCGCCATAGAGGAGGCACTGACAACGGGTGAACCCTATTTCATGAATGTCTGGACTGAGTTTACTGGCAATTCCTCCGCAGAAATAGCGGTGGGTCAAGAATTATTGTTGGCGCTAGCGCGAGATTCTAAAGTAAGCTTAGTTGCAAACGATGAGGTAATACAAGTAGTTTTAGGAAGGTTACAGAGATACCATATTATCGAGCATATAAGCGGTAATTATAACTTTGAAGTTCCTCTTTTTAAGCGTTGGGTACGAGAAAGGGCAGTTCAAAACTAACAAGCGATATTTAAGCAAAAACTAAGGTAAAGCTGTAATACCATAAACTACATAATATTTAAGATGGTATAATAAATACCTAGTTTTTTTTGCGATATTCCATGCAAATCATTACCTCTGAAGAAAGTAACGTACCTTCTTAGGTGATTAATTGGTGTAGTACTTTCTGAGAGCGATGCTGTGTACCGTGACAATACCGCAGCGGTTATATTTTTGTATATACATCATGGGTACAACTCAACTTGATGTGTATCTGACTTTTCACGGGATGTGGAAAAGGTAGAAAAGGTTCGCGATTTTAAGTGGCGAACCATAATTATTTTTTGTACTTGGAAGTTTCCTCAAGTAAATCTTGTAATCCCTGCTTGATTGTTTCGAGTAACCGATAAGACAGCCTCTACTTTCGTTCGACGATTTATCTGTTCCAATTTTAAGTAGATGTCTCTCCACTCCCCCCTTGCAATCCAAAATCCAGCCACGAGCTTCCTGATGTAATATTTTGTGTTTTTTTTATTCTAAGTGTGGGTTTGGTGATCGCAATGGTTTTCATAAAATCGCGTTGGTCTCATGTTGAGTAGCAGCATTTAAATAATTTCTATAGCAATATCGTAAAAACCAGTATTATCTATAGTGTAGGTATCTCCTACTCCAAATGTTAACGCTCCACCTGGAGCATCAATCATAAAACTATAGGAATGGTCTGAGCTATAAGTTGGTAGAGATTGAGATTGAGGAAATAAAACTTCAGCAGGTTCTCCGTTAATATAAAGTCCAAACTCGTTTGCTAATACGGGAGTAATTTCGCTACCAGTGCTGTCGCTGAAACGATAAAAACTGTCACTGAATGATGCTCCTGCTGCTTGACCAGTACCAGTAATATCAATTTCTACTAAACCACTATAACTGTTGGTTGTTTTTACTGCTGAAGGACCTCCACTAAAAGGAGCCTTAATTTTTTCTGAGTTAATAGGAGGATTTTTAGTAAGTCCTGGTATACCCATGTGAGTGATAATAGAATCAGCAGTAGCGTCAATATCTCCCCTTTGACCATCAGAAAGATGGAGAATTACCAACTCATTTTCACCATCCCCATCCTTATCCTGAAATTCTGCTCCAGTCGTACCATCATAGAGAAATTCGTACCAACCTTGATTCGTATCGTATTTCCAATAGGTATTAGCGGTGACTCCTTCAGGGAGTAATAGATTGACTTTATTTGCACTACCATTCGTTATATTTTCAAGGTTAAAGTTGAGAAGGCCAAGGGGAAAGTTAGTATCTTGAGGAGCGTTAAGAGGAAGAGTATCGGTTACAGATACGTTGGAAAGAGTGGTTTTATTAGGAGAAGCAAGGGTAATAAAATCATTAGGATTATTGCTAATAGCACCTAATTTAGGGAAAGAAGCTACATTTGCTTGTTGGCTGTCAGGAGTACCGTCTTGATTTCTGTCTCCTGCTAGTTGTTCAATAGCGTCGAGAATACCATCGGTATCATTATCTTGGTCATAAGGTTCAATTGTAAAAGATTTAGCCCCACTCCAATAAGAATCTGTTGTAAATTCATCAGTATCCCTACCTGTAATTACAAGATGATAATCACCCGGATTTTTATAAAGTTCTCTCCAAGTCCACATCCCGTATTTGATATCTAACTTAGGTTTCCATTCTCCCTTTGTACCTGTACTATCAGGTGTCCACTCTCCATTTACAGACTTTTCAATGACTTTCTGAGAAAAATCTTCATTAAAAACTATAATCTCAAACGTATCATTGGCATTGTTGTTTCCTAATTGCCAAGTTATGCTTGGATTCCATTTCTTTATACCTAGAGATTCTTCTATTAAACCTAATAAACTTAATTTATCTTCTTCGATTTTTTCAACACTAGGGGAAACACCATATTCTTCAAAAATTTTTCCTAATTTTTCTCGTTTAGCATTGTCTGTTAATTGACTTGGTAAACCAAGGTAATCAAGATTATCTTTATTCTCTTCTTTGACGAAGAAATTCCATATATCATCAAGTTTATCTAACGATCCTTCCGGAATTTGTGTGTCAAGAATCCTATAAAGTGCTACGTGACCTACTGTACCTACTCCAGAATTAAAAACGACTTCGATCTGATCGTGAGGCTCATTTTTTCCATCGGCTAAATCCCATAAAATTCTCGAAACTGAAGCCTCGTCGCCTTCTCCTTTAGGATTAGATACAAATGAAAATCTTTTTGATTGCTTCGGATCAAGTTTGTTTTCTAAGTTAATATCAATGTCATGTTGTTTCGCAGTCACGAAAGTATCTGGCTTCCCATTCTTGTCACTTACATTAGGTAAATCTTTAGGAAGAAAACCTTCAGATGCTGCAACGTGCTGAATCGCAAGGGATAAATAATCGGCTAATCCTTCATTCCAAGCCATTAAACTCCCTTCCTCTTTCGACATTACTTTCCCAGTTTTAGTATCTATTCTACCAATACCACTTATTCCTCTTTGATGAGAAAGTTCTCCTAGAGAAAATCCAAGCTTATCTATTGCAGCTAGATAATGTCCAAATTCATGAAGAATTACATCCCAATCTTTCCAGTCTGGTTCTGCCCCTTTGATGTAGTATTGCGGTTCACCAACATAGGCACTTCCTTCACGACTGGGAAATCTTACATCTAGGCGAGGAAGAGCTCCAATTGAAGGAGATACTAATTCATGATATTGATACCCAACATTTATTGCATCAAAGATAGAAAATGCTTGATTTTTAAGACTATTTTGTGGAGTTTGAAGGTTTAGGATCGCTGTATTTCCGTATAAAGATGGATTTGATAAAAAGTCATTAGCCAGAACAAAATCAAAACCCGCTTGAAATACCGAAAGATTTAAAGAATTTGCGTCTTTTACTGTGAATGAATTTCCCTGACTCTCTGAGGGGTTATTTTGTGGCTTAATAATAATGAAGAGTTCTGTCTTACCACCTAAACCCCATAGTCCGTCAGAGAGAAGCTTACTTAAAGAAACTTTCAATTCGTAAGTTCCATCATCCTTTGTAAAACTATTAGCAAGACTATCATCATCAAATACATCATCTTCCCAAAGCTGAATTTGCGCGTTACGAATAGGATGTTCGTTTCCTGCACTATCTGTCCATTGAGCTTTCCCTTTTATCGTAATCAATGTTTCTGACATTTATATATCCTTATTTGCTTGCTTTCTTTAAAGTAAACCAGTCAAAACAAATATGATCGTACCATTTGTAATTTACATCTAATTAATTATTCATATAGTTTTAATAATAAGGAGAAGTTGTAATTAATTCGCGACTGGTAATCTCCTTATCAGAAATTTGTAAAATTTCCGTTTGGTTAAAAGTAAATACATTGCCCTCACCTTATAATTTGAAGGGAAAAAGCGATGTAATGTACTAATTATTTATCTACTAATCTTCTCTTCAAACCAAAACCGAGCAAAAAGCGAGATAAAATACTACAACTGTCCAAACGCTTATTCAGCAAACATTTCACCCCCATTTCCGCTAAGAACGAGCAGGGAAGATGCGAGACATCAATTCCCAAAAGTACTGTGGTTAAAGAATATATTACAATCTGTGACAGTTAATATTCTTACTTTTTACTTACTTATAAGCGTGCTACATTATTACATTGCAAAAGTGTCACATGAAATGTTGCTATTGTGATGATTTTCTGTGTCTAAAAATGTTAATTAATCTATCAATATGTCACTAGAACGATAACTTGGCAGCAAAGGACATCTTAGACGGGACTGTGCCAATACGGTTTTTTTGTACTCTAAGAAAATATTAAGAAGGCTAAAACTCATACTAAGCGAGCGTTTTAGACAATTGAAAAAATTGATTTTTTTGGCATTTACTGTCTAAAAGTAGTAAAAAGATTCTTCCAAAACATCAGACTGAAAGTCTTGCTTGATAGTACTTTTGGCAATTATCCTAATTCCATTCCTTAACGTGCAAAAACCGTCGTTTAGTGCGATGACTCCTGTAATACGATACGCCCTTGGCGTTAAGCTTCGCTTATCGCAAACTCAAAAATAGTGTTTTTCACGCTGATTTTGTTCAATATTTTAAGCATTACTGCTTATTGACAAATAATCAACTATCTTAACTTGTTACCAATGCCGAAGAACTGAGATTATTTGCAAGATTCAAAAATATTTCTGGCATTTTTATCTCTATTGCAGTTTTGTGCCATTGCTCATTACCATTCCTGCCAACAAACTGGTAGGAAGGGTTATTTTATCTATACAGTAACAGTTCTATCTTATAAGTGTCAGTAAAAACACCCTTAGGTTCAAACACCAAGCCCTAAAGCCAAAAAGCAATGATGGAAGTGTTTGAGTAAATGTTTCCAAAAAATTAAGAACTTAGTTGAATAGAGGTTATTATGCGACACTTTTTGAAGTCTGTGGTGACGATGACTGCTGTTTGTGCGATCGCATCTGTCCCAGTTTTATTAAAAACCGAGTCTGCTAGTGCGGATGAAGGAATGCGTGGGAGTTATGTAGGTATTGGTGTTAGTGCTGATGGAAGTGGTGCAGCAGCATCTGTAACGGGACGTATCGATTTAAAGCCAGTTTCGATACGAACTACTGTTACTGGTGCTTGTGATAGTGGTTTATGTGCAACTTTGGTAGTACCCACTGTCACCTATGATTTTGGTATTGGTAAAAATGCAAATATTTATGCAGGTCTTGGTGCTTCTGCGATTTCTTTAAGTGATAGTAATTCTTCTGTTTCTTTGGGTACTGGTGCTGTGGTGCAAGCTGGTGCTGAGGGAGCTATTAGCCAAAATGTTGTTCTCTATGGTGATGGAACTTATTTCACTAATGGAGGTGGAACACTTTGGAAGGTTGGTGTTGGCTATAAGTTTTAAAAGTGAATTAAATTTTGGGATTTAGAGATTGGAATAAACCTAGATTCTAAAATCTAAAACCCAAATTTATTCCATCATTATTTCACAGTTTGTAAACTTTTAGGAATGTAAAGAATCAAGACTATGAATTTAAAGAAATCTGCTTCACTGGGAATTTTATTTATTGGTATAACTGGATTATTCGGATTAGAGTCTGTTGAAGCAAGAAGTAACCCAAGTCAATCAATATATTCTCCAGAAAATTCTCGCTCTTTATCATATACTATTGCTCAAGTTGGAAATGCGAATAATCCAATATATGGAACCTGGAAATTAACCTATAGTGTTGATGCAGTTGTTTATGAAAGTACTTTGGTGATGAGTGGGTATAGCGGGGTGATGAGAACTAGATATTACAACCCTAATACTCAAAGAGCAGAAGTTATTAGACAAAATATGACACTTAAGTCAGTACCTAAAGGCTTATTTCTGATAGGTTCTAATCCCGTATATGACAGAACCTCTAAAAAGGCTGAAGACTACTCTCCCGATAACTTCTTGTTTTCAATTACTCCTGATGGACCAGTATTTTTGACTTGTGACAGGATGGAAAGATGTTCTTATGTGGAGTTAGAAGTTATTAAGTGACACTCTATATATGTCGATAGCAGTCAATTTCTGATGCTAGAGATAAGACCGATCGCTTTTGATTAAATCAAGCAACATTAGAGAAGAAGACATTTCCTAATCTCAGATTATTGAGCAATAAACTACTTGTAAATATGCGTCGTGGCTCTACAAGATTCTGTAGTTTATATCTGATGTTGCTTTGCTTTCAAAACAGACAGATTTTTGGCTTGATAAAAAACATTTGACACGGAGAAAAACAAATGACAATTTTTGGTACTAAGAACAACGACAGATTATTAGGTTCCACAGGTAATGATATTTTCGTTTCTTCTGCTGGGAATGATGTAATTAGTGGTGGAAGTGGTTTTGATACTGTTGATTATAGTAATTTTAGACAAGCAATTTCACTTTTTCCTCGTGGTGGGATTGGTAAAAGTAGTTTTGGTACTGACCAAATATTAAATGTTGAAAGAATCATTGCTCCTAATGTTCAAGGAAATACAATTAATGCTTCTAGTGGTTCAGGAGGAGCTTCTTTAAATGTTGATTTAAGTCAAAATAGACTTACTGTTAATAATGTACCGGGAATTGGTTCGTTGAATTTCCAAGTTGTGAATTTTACCAACGTGCTGGGAACTGGAAAGGGGGATAAAGTCATTGGTAATAATTTCAATAATACGATTGATGGTTTTGCTGGTAATGATTCACTTTTCGGTGGTGGTGGTAATGATTTATTGATTGGTTCTGCGGGGAATGATTTGGTTGTCGGTGATGCTGGTAATGATATTTTGCTGGGTAGCAATCAATTTTCACGGGGGAAAGGTGAATTTGATGTTTTAGTTGGTGGTAGCAATAATGATGCGTTTGTTTTAGGCGATCGCAGTGGGTCTTACTATGGTTTTGGTGGTAATGCAGATTATGCTCAAATTGCTGACTTATCTAGGGGAGATGTGATTAAGTTAGGAATTGGTGAAACTTATTTTGCTAGAGGAGATGCTGCTGGATTTGACTTATTTGTTGCAAGAGGTTCTGCTTTTGATTTAGTTGCAGATGTTTGCACTACCTTTGGAGCAAGTTTACCAGTTGGGACTTTCAACCTCGCTTCTGGTCAAAATTTGGGTATATTTTTGGGTGCTTAAATTTTAGCTGCTTTAAGGATGAATTTTCTACCCAAAACCCGTTTGATAAGATTTTTCGGGAAATGTGGGTAGTAATGATTAGCTTTGTGAGAGAGGTTACGATGCAAATTATTAGACCCACACACCGAAATTTTCACCGCAGACATGGGTTCATTTTATGGAAAAGATGGGTAATTGCAAATGTAGTTGCAGAGATTTTCAATTTCACTCTAATTGCGATCGCAAATAATGCAGTCACAATGTTTGAAGATGTGAATGCTAATGGGATTTTAATTTTAATCGGTTTAATTAGGGGTATTGTATTAGGAATTGCTCAATGTTTTGTTTTGCGTCACTATATCCGTCATTTCATTTATTGGTTAATTGGAACAATAATTGGAGCTTTTTTAGGATGGATAATATTGTTATTTACCAGTGTTATAACTGCCTTAGAATTGGCTTTGACTACTGAAGATTTACCAACTACATTAATGCTTGTCAGGTTATTGTGGCTCGGAGCTAGTATGGGGACAGTGATGGGTTTTGCTCAAGGTTTAGCAATCATGAAATGCCTAAGATTAAGCATAAAACAAATAGTATGCTTGGTTAATGCTAATGCCTTCGCTTATACTCTAAGTTTATTTTTGGGATTTAAGAGTATAGCTACAGGAAGTTTTTTACATTTAGTTATTACCGGAGCAATAATGGGAATTGTAAATGGAATGATTACAGGTTTAGTATTAATTAATTTGGTAAATTTACCACCAGCAAGATATGATTTTCATCGAAATGGTTGGTAATTTAAAGAGAAATAGAATCCGTTATCTTGCAGCGAATTCCCCTTATCTTTAACTCCAATTAAAGGAATCCCATAATCTAAACTGAGATTTAAATCGGGTGTAACTTGCCAACGCAAACCTGTACCTAGACTAGCAATTATACCAGGGTCTGGATTTTCAGCACGATTGTTCCACCCACCACCAATTTCAAAAAATGGCGTTAATTGAACTGTTTTCAGTTTACTGCTGAGGGGAAGACGAAATTCTACGGAGGCTAAAACTCCATTATCTGATACCAGTTGGTTTTGGCGATATCCCCTAACTGTATCCACACCACCAAGACTAAGTTTTTCTAAGGATAACAGCGAATCTGGAGTCAATTGGGTATTGAGACGAGCAAGCATTAAAGTTTTGGGAGATAACTGCTGTACCCATTGAAACTGTCCCAACCAAGAAAAGAAGCGTCCATCGATTCCTGAGTCGTTGACAGTTGCATCGAAAGCATCGATACCCAAACTAAATTGCGATCGCGCTGCTAAAACTTTCTTGGCATCCCGTTGTACCCAATCTTGACTAAATCGAATCACCGCAACTCTAGATTGACCATCTTCTGGTCCTTGGGAGAAGGAAAAGGGAATATCATCAAGTATGTAAGTTTGGCTGCGACGTACATCGAAGCCAATCCCTATACCAAATTCCCTTTCTACTGTTTGCATGAAGGGTTGACGAAACGCAATCGAAAAACTCTCAGAGTCGCTCCGGATACCTAATTCTTCAAAGTCGGATTCAATAATTTTGCTGTTATTGTTGCTATAGCGAAGACTGAGAGAACCATTACGGGCATTTACTGGTACGCTATAGCCTAAGCCGTATAAGTTTAATCCATCAGTTAATCCGTATTCAGCCGTGAATTTGTCTCCCACACCCAAGGGGTTATTGTAGCTGGTATAGACGCTACCTTGAATTGAGCCGACACTGGGAGATTGATTGTTAGCAATGATTATACCTCCATTAAATGCGGGAGCTTCTTTGAGAGTTACTTGTAAAATATTTAAACCAGGAGCGCGTCCTGCGGTTAATTGAGCATCTACTTGTTCTAGTAGGGGGTCAATTTGTAATAGTTGCAGTGCTTCCTCAAGGCGTTTTTTGTTTAATGGTGCTTTAGTGGCTATTTGCAAACGACTTCGTACATATCCTTCTCGTAAGCGGTTTAATCCGAGTATTTCTATGCCCTCTAACTTTCCTTCTGCTACTTGAATTGTGACAATACCTTGCTTGAATTCCTCACTATCAAAGAAAATAAATGCTCCGGAAGTGACGTAATTGTTGTCAAGATAAAGCTGGGTAATTTCAGTACGGAGTTCAATTAAATTTTCAAAAGTATATTCACCTTCATATTTATCTTGGAATGTTTTTATTTTTTTATTAATTTCTGTTTGTAGTACAGTATTACCTTTAACTTTGATTTCCTTAATTGGAAACTTCCGAGTTGTGGGAGAGGGTTGTTGTTGAGGGGGTTGTTGATTAGAAGGTGTTTGTAGTGGAGAAGTGGGAGCGGAGGAAGGAATTTCTGTTTGGGGAAGAGGTTCGGGGGGTTTAGGAATAGTTTCGATTTGTTCAGGAATATTTGGAGGAATATTAACACCAGCAGGGGGAGTTGATTGGGCTGTAGCGGTAAGAGAGATTGGATTAAAAGCGGCGATGCTCCAGCAGAGAGCCGCCCTTTGGGCGATCGCAAACACCGAAATGATAATTTTTTGAAGCATCTGTTGCACCGCTTTTGTATCTCCTTTGTATAAAATCAACATTCTTTACCAAGTACAAGCTTCCCATTTGGTAGTTCATATACTCCAGATGGTTCGATAACGGGGTCGCCAATTTGCCAGGGTCGTGTTTGTGTTGGTAATGTTGTTGATTCTGCTGGGATTGGTTGCACATCTCCAGTGGAATAGGAAGGAAGCGGAGCATCACCAGGACGTACAGGTACACCACCGGAACCTGTGATGAAGAAGGAACCGTTTTGTTGTTGATTTCTGCGGGCTATGCAACTATTGGCGATGAGAGCATTGGTGTCGATAGCGGTTTGGGGAAGTTTTCCAAGGTTGTTTTGTACGAAACTTGTATCTGGTAGAACAATTACACCAGATACAGCACCACTAGCGTTGATGTCTACTCGGTTATTACTGTCCAAGGTTAGTGGATTAGTACTGGGAGTTACGGGACGATAATTTTGTCCAAAGAAGGCTGGTGTATCAAAGGTGATATTACCACCTTTTCCGTCTTGAGCAAAAGCGAAGATGTCGCTGTCGTTGAAGGCGAGAATAGAATCTGCTGTGAGTTTTATGTCACCACCACCACCAGCACCACTCGAAACAAAGGTAGAAATATCGCTGTCACCGAAAAGTTGAATATCTCTGGCATCAATATTAATATCTCCTCCCGAAGATTGTGTGGAAGAGTTAGAGATACGACCATCTGATGCGTTTAGATTGTCATCAACCCGAATAGTAATTTTGCCAGCTTGTCCTTGATTGATACTTCGGGTAGATATTGCACCGCCATTAATATTCAACAGTCGGGTTGTCAATTTGATTTCACCTGCATCTGCACTTGAGGCTTCGTCTAAAGTTGCACTTTGTATACCACTCCTAAAACCTTCAGCAGAGATACCCAAGATTTCCACCGTATCGGCAGTAATATCGATGTTCCCAGCACGACCTTCCCCAATGGTAGAGGCTATTATTTGCGCTCCATCTTGGATAGTTAAGTTTTGAGTATCAAATATTTTGAGATTTCCAGCGGCACCAGTTCCCGAAGTTGATGTAGATAAGCGACTTCTATTGATAAGTTTTATGGAGTTGCTAGCTGTTAAAGCTATATTGCCTCCCTGACCTTGATCTGTAGTTGAAGATGTAATTAATGACTCATCCTGAGCTATAAATTCTCCAGTTTCTAACGTGATATTTCCACCAGAAGCAGAACCGAAAGTCGCAGTAGATATAATATTATTGTTTTCATCAGGTGATACTCCGCTTAATACTATTGATTTTGAAGCAAAGATGTTGATATTACCTGGTTTGGCTTGTTCAAAATTATTTGTATCTCCTGGATCAATCGTGTTAATTAAATTTTGGATAAAGGCAGTTAAAGCTTCTTGTAATGCAGGCTGACCATTACTAAGGATATTTATCGTACTATTAAATAAATTTATATCTACTGTTCTAGGATTAACAGTACTGCTAACAATATTAGTTCCTTCTCGGAGATTCAAGTTTTCAGTTTCTATTATAATATTACCCCCTGCTCCCGCTCCAAATGAAAATGTGCCTATCGCACTGTTATTCAAATTAACAGTATCGGTTGCTTTTAGATTTACACTACCAGCATTGCCTTGTCCTAGAAAACTTTGAGCAATTATAGATGATTGGTTTTGGAGATTTAATGTTTTAGTTTCAATTGTTATGTTTCCACCAGAACCTGTAGCTGCACTACCTCTACCAAGGGATAAAGTTACTAATGAGCTTGTATTGTTTAAGTTTATAGAGTTACTAGCTTTTAAACTAATATTACCTGCATTTCCTAAAGCTGCAAAGCTAAGGGTGTTAATACTAGAAGTATCCAGAATACTCAAATTATCGGTATCAATTAAAATATCGCCGCTATTCCCTAAACCAACTGTTGTTGCATTGATGTTAGAGAAATTTGATAGATTTAATTGTGCAGCTTGGATATTTATTCCCTTACCATTTTGATTGCCTATAGTAACTGAGGAAATACTACTATTTTCTGAAAGGCTGACATTATTACCTTGTATTTCAACTCTACCACCTCCAAGACCAGAAGTATTCAGAGAAGCTCTATTGGAAAGTACAATACTAGCTTTTGCTGTATCTATAGGAAATATTAAATCAAAATTATTTCCATCTATATCGAGTTGCACTATGCCTGGACTAGCCAAACCTCCTAATTCAATTTTTCCTTCAGGAGCATTTAAAATCCCTCCAGTAAGATTTATATTGCCACCCAAAAATAGTAAACTTCGATTATTCGCTACTTGTAGTCCACTAATGGCAGAGGGATTAGTATTGTTAGCGCTTCTAGACAGGTTAATAATAGGTGCTGCGTTTATTTGATTGAAGAAAAAAGCTGACGGATTAACCGTCAAAACTTGGGAAGGTTGACCACCAGAGGCATTAAAAGAACCGCGATCGCCAAATTGAATCCCGTTGACAGTAGTCGCCACAAACGAACCACCTACATCTAATCTGGAATTTTCCCCGAAAATAATCCCATTGGGATTTATTAGAAACAGGTTGGCATTTGAAGGGCCAAAGTTATCACCAACCGCTTGAATAGTACCCAATGTACCCAAAATCTCAGACCGATTACTTCCAGTTACCCGCGTCAAAACATTCGCAATACTGGCATTGGGAATAAAAAAGTAAGCTCCCCGTCCAGCACTGACGTTAAACTCTCGAAAACTGTGGAATAAATTTTGCTCCCGTTGCGCTCCACCTGTAATTAATTCGTTGGGAATGCCACCAAGATTAAATATGACATTAGAGCTTTCAGACGAGAGTGTATTATCCGGTACTAAATTACTTTGAGCCAAAACTGGGCATTGGGAACCCGTAAAAGGGGAAAAGAGAATTGACGCAAGCAACAGAGCCTTACGTCCCTGCCACATCATATCCCTGCATCCCAACAGAACCGAAGCAGGCGATACTTCAAGAAAATGCCACACTTTCCCACTCCAGCCCAATTTTTGCACTTTTCCCTTTCCCACACATAAAAGTTTTAAATTTAATAGGAAAACTAGTATTTACACTGATTCTCTTCCTCACAATATCACGTGACAACTTTACAGAAAAGAAAATTAGCAATTAAAAATAGCTGCAACCCGAAGCGCTACACTAAGGACATCCCAACAACAGTAATCAAATCCCTATGCCTCGTTGGTTTAACACCGCAGGTCCTTGTAAAGCCGACATTCACTATATGCTACCGCCAACTGTGAGGTTGCCGAATTTGGAGCGACTAATTGCCCAAGAAAGCTATTTTGTCATCCATGCTCCCCGCCAAACGGGTAAAACGACGGCAATGCTGGCTTTGGCGAAACAACTTACAGAAAGCGGAAACTACGCGGCAGTCATGGTATCTGCGGAAGTTGGCGCTCCATTTAGTGATGACCCTGGAACAGCCGAATTAGCAATTCTTGGTGCTTGGAGTGATGCGATCGCAATCCGTTTACCCCAAGAACTACAACCACCTACTTGGAAGTTTGAGGATGCAGGACAAAGGATTCGATCTAGTTTACAGGCATGGGCGCAAGCTTCACCAAGACATGTTGTATTATTTATAGATGAAATCGACTCTTTGCAGGACAAAGCACTAATTTCGATTTTGCGGCAGTTACGTGATGGTTATCCCGAACGTCCAAAAAACTTTCCTTTATCTGTTGGGTTAATTGGTTTACGAGATGTGCGAGATTATAAGGTTGCTTCTGGTGGAAGTGATCGCTTAAATACAGCAAGCCC
The DNA here is from genome assembly GCF_963920925.1 of Calothrix sp. CCY 0018. Classification (NCBI taxonomy): domain Bacteria; kingdom Bacillati; phylum Cyanobacteriota; class Cyanophyceae; order Nostocales; family Calotrichaceae; genus Calothrix; species Calothrix sp. CCY 0018. The sequence continues at coordinate 65,368 of NZ_CAWUDI010000018.1, forward strand.
CTTTAATATCAAAGTCCGCTCCCTCACCTTGAGAGATTTTAATGCCACTGAAGTTGAACAATTATACCAACAACATACTGAAGACACGGGACAAGTTTTTACCCCGGAAGCGATCGCAACAGCATTTGATTTGACCCAGGGACAACCTTGGTTGGTAAATGCCCTTGCTAAAGAAATTGTTGAAGAGATGGTGATGGATGTAAATGTAGCAATTACACCTGAGCATATTCACGCAGCCAAAGAAATACTAATTAAAAGGCAAGATACTCATCTTGATTCCCTTGCTGAAAGGCTGCGAGAACCAAGGGTAAAGGCAATTATTGAACCCATACTTGCAGGTTTAGAACTAGGTGATGTGCCAAATGATGATATTCAATTTGTCATCGACCTGGGCTTATGTAAAATGGACCCGTTAGGAGGACTTGCGATCGCTAATCCAATTTATCGGGAGGTTTTACCTAGAGTATTAACGGTGACACCGATGGCTTCTTTGCCTCAAATAGCACCTACTTGGTTAACTCAATCGGGGGAGTTAAATACGGATGACCTATTACAGGCGTTTTTAGCCTTTTGGCGACAACATGGGGAACCGTTACTTGGTAGCGCTTCTTACCATGAGATTGCCCCCCATTTGGTACTAATGGCATTTTTGCATCGGGTGGTGAATGGGGGTGGAACCCTAGAAAGGGAATATGCCATTGGACGCGATCGCATGGATTTATGTTTAAGATATGGCAAGATTACTCTAGGAATCGAGTTAAAAGCTTGGCGGGATAAAAGAAGAGACCCAATGGAATCGGGTATTGAGCAGTTAGATTCCTATTTGGCAAGGTTGGGGGTAAATTTTGGTTGGTTGATTATTTTCGATTTACGTGCCAAGGCTTTGCCCATTGACGAGCGATTAACAACTGAAGTCACAACTACGAAAAATGGGCGTTCTGTAACTATTGTTAGGGCTTAGTTGAGATATAAACCTCGTAAAAGTGGAGTTTTGTCATTGCGACGTAAGGAAGCAATCTCACAATCTGGAGTTACAAACTACGGTTCTCAAAATAGATGAGGTTTAAAATCAACATTCTTTACCAAGCACCAGTTTCCCATTTGGTAGTTCATATACCCCAGATGGCTCAATAACGGGGTCGCCAATTTGCCAGGGTCGTGTTTGTGTTGGTAATGTTGTTGACTCTGCTGGGATTGGTTGCACATCTCCAGTGGAATAGGAAGGAAGAGAAGCATCACCGGGACGTGCAGGTAAACCACCGGAACCTGTGATGAAGAAGGAACCGTTTTGTTGTTGATTTCTGCGAGCTATGCAACTATTGGCGATGAGGGCATTGGTATCAATAGCGTCTTGGGGAAGTTTGCCCAGGTTGTTTTGTACTAAACTTGTATCCGGTAGAACAATTACACCAGATACAGCACCGCTAGCATTGATGTCTACTCGGTTATTTTCTTCTAAAGTCAGTGGATTAGTACCAGGAGTTGCGGGACGATAATTTTGTCCAAAGAAAGCTGGTGTATCAAAGGTAATGTTACCACCTTTACCATCTTGGGCAAAAGCGAAAATGTCACTGTCATCAAAGGCGAGAATTGAGTCTGCTGTAATTTTTATGTCGCCACCACCACCTGCACCGCTAAGTACAAAAGTTGAAATATCACTATTACCAAACAGAAGAATATCTCCAGATGTGATATTTACAGCACCACCAGAAGATTCTTGAGAAGCTGTGAAAATAGTCCCATCTATGGCACTTAGTCGTTCGTCAGCACCAATATTGATGTTACCTGCTTGACCTTGATTAAGACTAATTGTTGAAATAGTCGCATTATCAAAGATGTTTAAAATTCTAGTTTTGAGTGTAATATCACCAGCTTTAGCAGTTGAACCCTCCCCAACTGTTAAGCTCCTCACAGTACTTGGTTGACCGTTTTCAGAGAATACACCGCGTAATTCCACCTTGTCCGCTGTAATCTCCACGTTACCTGCACGACCTGCGCCAAGGCTAGATGCTGATACTATACCCCCATTTCTCACAAACAAGGTAGAAGTATTAATTCTTAAATCACCCGCATTTCCCGTGTTTTCTGCCTGGGTAAATAAACCACCGAAGTTAATTACTTGCACTTCCTTTGAAGCATTGATAGTTAGGGTGCTACCTTGACCAGAACCACGACTACCTGCTGAAACAGTCCCTCCGTCTTTGACAAGTAAAATTGGAGTATTTATGTTTAAATTGCCTGCATTTCCACTTTGTTCTGCTACGGAAAATAAACCACTAGGTTGTTGAGGTCCAGTTTTCCCGCTTCCAATAACTTGCACAGATTCAGAGGCATTAATGGTCAAATTAGCTCCATTTCCTGCACCAAAAGAACCAGTTGATATTTGTGCCCCATCTTTAATTAACAATATCGGAGTATTTACAGTTAAATTGCCTGCATTTCCCGTTGCTTCTTGTCTTGCTGAAGCTGCTAAACCACCAACATTAAAACCAGGGAGAGTTGTACCAATAAGTTGCACTTCTTTGGAAGCATCTACTGTTAGATTTCCTGCTTTACCTGAACCTAAAGTGGCAGTCTCTGCCCTTGCACCATCTTGAATAATTAATACAGGAGTTTTAATCGTTAAATCCCCGGCATCTCCTGTTGAGTTTTCATTAGCTCTAGCAAATAAACCACTGGAAGTCCTCCCATCCGAAGTTGAACCAATTAGTTGGATTGACTCAGAAGCATTTACAATTAAATTACCGCCTTTTCCTGAACCAGATGTACTAGTATTGACCTGCGCTACGTCACTAACAACTAATACAGGTGTAGTGATTGTTAAATCTCCGGAATCTCCTTTACCTTGAGTTCCAGTAGATAACCTGGTTTCTTTACCTGACAATTCGACTAATTTAGATGCATTTACAGTAAGATTACTACCGTTCCCAGAGCTACTAATAGTTGCTGTAACACCACCAGCTTTTTTTATAGCTAATACCCCTGTATCAATAGTTAGAGAACCAGCATTTCCTTGACCTAAAGAATTTGTGCGTATACCAGTACCTTGAGGACCATCAACAACTAATGATTCGGATATATTAAGGGTTATATTTCCTCCTTGACCGGAACCAAAAGTACTTGCATCTATATTTCCTCCATCTTGAATAAACAAAATAGGTGTAGTAATTGTCAAATTACCAGCATTCCCAGTTGAAGTTCCATTTGCGATCGCAAAAAAAGCACTTGAACTTTGACCACCGGGAGACTTACCTGTTATTCTCACGAGTTCAGACGCATTAACATTTAAATTGCCACCATTGCCTGAATCATAATTACCAACAAGAATTCTTGCTCCATCTTTAACGAGTAAAGTAGGAGTTGTTATTTCAATGGAACCCGCATTTCCGCTTCCTTCCGACGCTGCGAATAAACCAGTCGCGCTAGTCATACTAGGAGATATGCCAATCAATTCTACTTGTTTTGAAGTATTTATGTTTAAATTTCCACCTTTACCCAAACCTGATGTACTGACATTTATAACAGCTCCATCTCTAACTATTAACATCGGAGCTATAATCTTCAAATCACCTCCATTACCTGATGCTTGTGAGGTAGTTTGAGCAAATAAACCACTAAAGTTTTCGCCATTGAAGGAAACACCAATTAATTCAACTAACTCCGAAGCATTTACCGTTAAACTTCCCCCATTGCCAGCGTTACGAGTATTTGCATCAACTCGCGCTCCATCTCGAACCCGCAATACAGGAGTGTTAATCGTTATATTTCCAGCATCTCCGCTTCCTTGTGTCTCAGAAAATATACCACTCCATGTTATTCCATCAGAAGCCACACCAGATAGTAGTACTTCTGCTGAGGCATTAACAGTCAAATTTCCGCCCTTCCCCGCACCAAAAGTACCAACAGAAGCTTGCCCACCATCTTTGAGGACTAAAGTAGAGGTGTTTATCTCGACATCCCCTGCTTTTCCCGTTGCGCTTCTATTAGCCTGAGAACCTAAATTAATGATAGGTCGATCAGGTGTACCAAGTAATTCAACAGATTCGGATACAACTTTCAAGTTTCCTGCTGTTCCTTCTCCGGAGGTTTGAGTTCCTGCGAATGCGCCATTACTAATCCGGATTAAACCCGTATTGATTATGACATTACCACCATTCCCATTTCTAGTAGTGCTAGCAAATAACCCAGTATCGCGCTCATCTTTGGTACCAATAAGTTCAACAAGGTTAGAGTTATTAACTGTTAAATCTCCACCTTTACCTGTACCAAAAGTTGATGTATCGATAGTTGCACCATTTTGAACTAATAGTGTTGGAGTGTTAATACTAATTGAACCTGCGGAATTACTTCCAAACGTTTGAGAAAATAATCCTGCTTGATCGTTTGGAATGGTAGATATGCTAGAGAGCAAAACAGATTCAGAGGCATTGACTGTTAAATTTCCACCTTTACCTGAATTTATACTACTAGAAGCAACTCGCGCTCCATCCAGCACAAATTTTGGAGTGTTAATAGTGATATCTCCTGCATCACCTGTTCCTCGTGTTTCAGAATATAAACCACTTAAAAATGCACCATTAACTGTAGTTCCAAAAAGTTGTATTTCTTCTGAAGCATTAACATTTAAATTTCCACCCTTCCCCGCTCCAAACACACCTGTAGAAATTTGCGCCCCATCTTTGACAATGAAGGTAGGAGTATTAATTGTCATATCTCCCCCTTTTCCAGTTCCAGTTGCTGAAACTTGAACACGTAAACCACTGATACCATTCCCTTGAGCATTTTCGCCAATTACCTGCGCTGACTCTGAGGCATTAATTGTTAAACCACCTCCAACCCCATCTCCTGTGAGGTTTGCGCTAATAATAGAACCACCAGCCACAGTTATATTTCTTCCCTGTACCTGGACACTACCACCATTATTACCAGTAGTTGACACAAATGCTTCTTGTGTCAAACGAATATCTTGGAAATTAACACCCTCATAATTAAAATTAAAGGCTGTACCGCTTGGTATTAAGTTGACAAGGTTATTAGGGGCAACACTTCCTAATTCAATTCGTCCAGAAGGTGCAAACAAACTACCGCCTTCAAGAGCAATATTACCTCCTAGCAATCCTAAAGTTCTTCCTGAACGCACTGCTAAACCAGCTATTGACCGATTAACTATTTCACCTTGTTTTGCTACTGCATCAAAAAACAAAGCCGATGGGTTAACAGTTAATACCCCTGGTGTCTGGGGATTTATCGCACTAAAATTTCCTTGATTTCCAAATTGAATCCCATTTGCAGTAGTTGCATAAAACGAACCGTCTATATCTAAACTGGCATTTCCGCCAAAAATAATCCCATTGGGATTCATCACAAATAAGTTGGCATTGGAGCGAAAAATATTACCATCAATTACTTGCCGAGTCCCTAAAATACCCAAAATATCCGAGCGATTACTTCCCGTCACCCGCGCCAATATATTCTGAATACTTGGATCAGAAACAAAGAAATAAGCACCTCGATTTTCACCAACATTAAACTCTCGGAAACTGTGAAATAAATTTTGCCCCCGTTGCGCTCCACCTCCAATCACCTCGTTGGGAGTGCCGTTAAAGTTGAATATTACCCTAGAAGCCTCAGAACCAAGCGTGTTATCCGGTACTATGTTACTTTGAGCCAAAGCTGGGCTGATAAAAGCCGCAATTCCAATGGTAAACTTCGCCACAACAGCCGCGCATCCCAACAAAAATGAGCTACATGATGCTTTCAAAGAGTTGCTACGCAGTCCCCTAACTTTTCCAACCCAGCCCAATTTTGTCACCTTCCCTTCCCCCACGTCTACAAAATTCTTAAAGAAAACTCAATCGCCAAATTAGTATTTATACTGATTTTATTTTTCAGATTATCATGCAAAGACTCTAGAGAAAAGTAAAATCAACGACTTTTATTTACGTAAGGGCAAATTTTCCGACTCAGTAGTCAAAATTCATGATTGGCTCTACACAAAATTTTTGGTACTCTATTGAATTAAAGCCTTCTGTGAGACACGTATATTTTTATCTGCACAGAAATTTAAAACAACAATCAGCTACAGGAGTTAACCCGTGTCAAGCAGATACCAGAAATATAGATTGATGGCATTATTCTGTGCGATCGCCTTTACTCTTTGTCTGTGGTTAGGTCAGTTGTCATCCACAAATTTACAGGTGCAACTAGGGGAAGTCGCAACAGCACAAAATAGTAACCAAAGTCAACTAGTTCAAAAAGGTATCGACAGTTATCGTTTGGGAAATTTTCAACAAGCGATCGACTTTTGGAACGAAGCACTAAAATTCTACAAAAACAATCAAAACCCTGTTAGCGAAGCGATTGTACGGGAAAATTTAGCAAGAGCATATCCACAAATTGGTCAAACAGAAGCAGCAATTGAAAATTGGGAGCAAGTTATTAGCTTGTATCAAAAACTTCCAAGCACCCAGCAGAGAGAAGAAAAAATCGCCAAAGCCAAAACCGAGTTAGCACAGGTATACAGCAGTATCGGACAACCAAAAAAGGCGATCGCGCTTTTGTGCAACCCCCCAGAAAATGATAGCAATAACGATAATAAAGAAAATAACAAGAATAATAAAACCTGTATAAAAACTAGTGTTTTAGAATTTGCCCGCGATGATATCAAAGATACTAATTTAGAAGTAGCCATTTTAGGGACTTTAGGTGATGCTTATCGACTAACAGGAACAGACGATTACGAAAAGGCAATTTACTATCTTGAATCTGGTTTAAAGAAAGCAGAAGAAGAGAATAAAAATCCAGTTTATCTGACCTCACTTAACAATAGTTTAGGTAACACTTATTTACAAAAAGCCTTATTAAACTACCGTCGTGGTTCGAGTCCAGTCGGAAGCTCTGATGATACTTTAAAATTTCAAAAATATGCCAATGAAGAAATAAAAAAAGCACATACTTATTTACAGCAAAGTTTGAAAAATGCTCAAAGTCAATCAGATAAAAAATCTGAAATTAAAGCAATAGAAAGCTTAGGTCATCTATACAAAAGTTTAGAAAAAGAAGAATATAAAAAAATTATAGATACTGATAACTCACTTAATAAAATTAATCCTGACCAAGAAGTTAAACAATTACTAGATCAAGCTAATAATATCTTAAAAGATTTACCCCAAAATCGAGAGCGAGTGTATACGACTATCAACTTAATCAATTTGCGAAAATCAACAGCAAGAAAATGTATAGGAGCGGATTTTGATAAGCAAGCTGAAGAACTACTTGATGATGCTATTAATATTGCCCAAACCCTGAAAGATAGTCGTGCGGAGTCATTTGCGCTAGGAGAAAAGGGTTATATATACGAATGTCGTCAAGAATATGAGAGTGCGATCGCACTTACCCAGCAAGCTAGACAAGCAGCAGAAACAGCAAAGTCCCCAGATAGCTTGTATTTGTGGGAGTGGCAAACTGGACGTATTCTTAAGACGCAAAACCAGACAAAAGAAGCAATTAAAGCTTATGAGCGAGCAATTAATACCTTGGAAGGAAGCACCCGTGCTGATATTTTAACAGCAAATAGAGATGTTCAATTTGACTTTCGAGATAGTATCGAGCCAATTTACCGCGATTTAGTTGCAATGAAACTCAGTTTAGAGACATCAGTTGAAGCATCGGGTAAATCCATTGAGCCTAAAGACGGTAAAAGTAATTTCAGTTCTATTCTTAAGACTATTGATTCTTTAAAGTTAGCAGAATTACAAAACTATTTTGGCGATGATTGTAATTTTCCAGCATTCAATAAAAGTAGGGATAATTTACGTAGTATCAAAACAGATGATTTTTTGAATTATCTGGTAAAAAACAATCAACTTCTTGAAAACACAGCTTATATAAATACTATCTTTTTAGATGATAAAGTAGCTGTAATTTTAACTATCGTTAATCAAAATAATATATACAGTAAGCTTCATTGGTCTAATCTTACAAGTCAGCAAATTGTAGAAAATGTCAAAAGTTTTAGATATAAGCTTGGACTAGTTGACAATTCATATGAGGATTATCTACATGACAACCTTTCATTCTCTCAAGCAATTTATGAAGAAATAATAGCCCCTTTTGCTCAAGATTTAAATCCGGAAATTATCAAAACATTAGTATTTATACAAGATGATATTCTGAGAAATGTCCCAATGGCAGCTCTGCACGACGGTAAAAAATTTTTAATTCAAAAATATGCAATAGCAACAATTCCTAGTTTAACTTTGACCAAGCCAGAAATTACCAACAATCGTAAATTACGTGTACTTGCGCTAGGTTTGACAGAAAAAGCATATATAGATAACATACCTTTCGATAAACTTGAGTATGTTGATGATGAAATCAAAGGTATTAAACAGCAAATTCCAGAAACGCAAGAATTAGTCAATGAAAATTTTACACGTCAACGTATAGAACAAGAGTTAAGTCAAAAATTTTATTCGATAATTCATATTGCAACTCACGGTCAATTTGGTATTCGACCAGAGGATACTTTTCTTGTTATTGGTAGCAATAAAACAAAGATAAATGATAAGGAAAAAGAGATAAATGAAAAATTGACTTTTAACGATTTAGATAGCTTAATTCGTCGATTTTCTCGTAACACACAACCATTGGAGCTAATAGTTTTGACTGCTTGCGAAACCGCGCTTGGGGACAACCGTTCTGCGTTAGGTTTAGGAGGTGTTGCAATACAAGCAGGAGCAAAAAGCACATTAGCTTCACTGTGGACAATTAGTGATAGATCGACAGCACCCATTGCCATTAACTTTTACCGCAATTTGTTGAGTCATCCTAAAATGAGTAAATCACAAGCTTTACAACTTATACAGAAGAATATTATTGAAACGGAAGATGCTGAATTAAGAGGATTTAAGCACCCTGGTTATTGGTCTTCAATTGTATTAATTGGTGATTGGCTATAATTGTTTTTGAACTTCTATAACTTTTTGCAACGCCAATACTTGTTTTTCAAATGCTTCTTTGAACTCCTTATTATCGCCTACTTTTACTTTTATTAATTCCTGTTTTTCAGAATCTTTCAACTCCTCCAAAATTTTTACATACTCGCGGCTTTTTTTATCTTTTGATATTTCATTCAACGCTTCATACCAAAGATTTTCTTTAGTATATAATTTAACTCGATCGATTCTATCCTTTGTCTTAGATAGTAGAATTTCCAGATTAGCTGGTGTGGGAACAGTTTCAATTACAGCTTGTGCGATTATCGAATTAGAAGATTCTGTTTCATCGCATCTGAGAGTGGCTTGCCAAATATATTCTTTTCCCATCACTAAACCAGGTTTATTCTGATCAAGCGACACACTCATAATTCCATGTAAACTTTCCTGTGTTGTTCTTGTTATTCTTTGAATATATCTACCTTTCTTATCACCTATTTCTGCATCATATTCGTAGATGCTAAACTCAATTTCATATTCTTTATCTTTATTGTTTGATTTTTCTGGAGATACAAACCAAAAGAAGTTTGGGTACATAGAAATAGATTTTCCAAAAATTGGAGCAAGAAGTGTTATCCCACTACATCCTCTTCTAGTTCCATTTGTATTAGGGGGTTTTCTTGGACTGGTTCGATTTCTTGGTCCGTTCACGTTAGTAGTTGTTTGCCCTTGAGCGCTTGTTGGAATATCTGAAATGTTGAAGTAGGTTGTTAATATTATGTTTAATGACGATAAAATTAATAAAACAACGGAAAATAGTATTTTTCTGCCAATAAAATAATTTTTACTCATTGCTGATTGTTGGTAAGATTATTGTCTTTTGTGCTGATACGTATAATACAAGTAACTTATTAAAAAGTAATTAGCTTTTTCTACATGCTTGATGGTATTACTCTGCAATCTTTGTGGCATAAAAGTGCCATACTTTTATATAAATAAAGCATAGCGAGCCTTTTAACAAATTAGCGTCTATAATTTCCATAACCAGACTTTATGTGTAGACCAAGAAAGCTGACAAGTAGTTCCTTTTGGAGAATTAGCAATACGTTCAAATTTTCCACCCAACTGTTTAGCTAAAGTTATTGCTTGCTGAGTTCCAAATCCTTGATAAGACGAATTAATAACTTTATCTACACCTAAACCGTTGTCTTTCACAATAATTATATTTTTCCCGTTCTTACAATCACAACTAATCTCCAGTCGAGTTGTATTTTGAGCATACTTCCCTACATTACATAACGCTTCTTCGAGAAAACGACAAATACTGTGTTTTAACTCTATACTCAAGTTTTGCTCATTTAAGGGTTGAAAATTAACTATATTAATTTTAATGGTCTTAAAATATGGAAAGTCTCTATCAAAAACATCAATATAGACTTCATTAAGAGCTTCGTGAAGGGGCTTTTTTAAATCTATTTCTTGTTCCTGATTTATATAGAAAGTATTACTCGCTATAAAATTTTCTTGCTTGACTAATTTATATACCCCTCGCAAATCTTGATTAAGCTGATGTAGTTCAGATATAAAAATAACTTTATCTGAGATGTCTTTATTTTCTTCAACTTGCTTTATCATTCGAGCAATTGTTTGTAGTGGCCCATTATGGATTATGTCGAATGTTTTATTAATGACTAATTTCTGTACCTGTATATGCATGAGTGAGTTTTCTTCATACCTGTTAATTGCTGCTATTACTATGGAAAAACCATTCAGAATTAGGATTAATAATGCCGGAATAAATGGAGTCCACCACCCGATGCAAAACAATGAATAGCTAATGATTACAAAACCAATAATCAACGCATTGATATTAAACACAAGGATTAATAAAGAACTGATTTTCCTTCCTAATATAATTACTATACTGCCCCAACTGACAATCCATACATATTCCCAAATATCCGACCAAGTTTTAATAAAATGTCGTTTATTTAATACTGAGCTAATCAGTTGGCTAATTATATGAGCATGTATTTCTACTCCATAAACTAACGGGACATCCTTTGTTTTTATTGCATCGGAAAAGGTGTAATCTTTAATACTAGGAGCAGTAACACCAATCAGTACGATTTTATCTTGAATCCAACTGGCATCAACTTTGTTACTATTTATATCGCCAAGAGAGACAACACGAAAAGGTTTGATATTGCTACGTAAATTAATTAAAGTTTGATATCCACCATCATCTTCAGAAATATAACCACCATCATTTGCTATGAATCGCGGTATCTTCGTGGAATTAAATTTTTTAATATACCCTTCACTTTTGGTTTCCTCTTCTTGTAATTTAATACCTTGTTTTTTTAAGTAAATATCTGCTAGTCTTAGTGAGAAAGATAGACACCATTTATTTTTAGAATTGTGTGTACCCAATAAAGCTCGTCTCTGTTTCCCGTCAATATCAACAGGAGAGTCCACAAATCCGATTTGCTCTGATGGTAAATTTAGAGATGGTTTCACCGTAAATCCACTAATATCTGGCAAAACTTTTTCTATACCAACTATATTTTTCATCTCCTTAAATACACTAGCTAATTCCTTATGTCCCAGTCCAACAGGTATATCTCTAAAAATATCTAACCCAATCGCAGCAGGTTGATAACTTTGTAATGTTCGTAATAATTTAGCAATTTCTCCATCGGGAACTGGATAAGCTTTTAATTTTTGAATATCCTCTTCGTTAATTCCAACAATCAAAATTCTTTCATCTATCGGTTCATCTGGACGCAAACGCATAAACGTATCATATGCAGCCAGTTCCAATGATTGCAGTGAACCTAACATTCGTGCTGCTATTACAAAGCCAATTGCCACAATTCCCGGTAATACACCAATACGCCGTATACTCATATTTCTGAATATCAAATTACAATCAACATGGGAAAAATTAACTTAATTCGCGGCAAAAACTAATCAATTAAACCTTCTTCCCTTGCCCGAATTTCTGTTTGAATCCGTAGATTTTGACCTTCATTTGGGTAAACTTCCAAAACATCCTGAACATTTCTCCAGTAGTGACGGACTGTTCGTTCAGCAATCTTCATTTGTTTGGCAATCTCCTTATCTTGCAACCCCTTATTAAAAGCCAACTCCAACATCTCCAGCCATTCCGGTTTTACCTCCAGCACTACACGCATTTCCTTGGGAGTATAAATTACACCATTAAGCGCCCAATCTACTTTGGTTAACATCTCCTTCATCGGTAAACTTTTATCTGCAACTGTAAACCCCCCTTCATGACTGCTAATTAAATGTTTTAAACGAATTAAAGAACGAGGATAAGCACTTTGCACCACAATATTGAGACTGCGATACTTCTCCATTAACGTTCGCAATAGCTGAATTCCTGCATCAGTTCGGGCAGATTCTCCTGCTGTTTCTGGCATTGACAAATCAACAATAGCCAAGTTGGGTAAAGATGGGTTGTTTACTATCAGGTTGAGTGCTTCTTGTGCAGTTTGAGCTTCGATAATTTCTGCATTTGGATACTGCGGTTTTAGGACATTGATTGTTGCGTACAACGCTAACTCTTGATCGTCAACCACCAAAAATTTCAAATTTTGTACGGAAACTGCCTGAGACATAATTAATCACCTAATAAGCTACAGAAAATGACGATTTTTCAATCAAAACGGCAAATTATCAAATTTATTCTCTTTTATTGTCTCATTTAAGACATTACCAACGCAAGTACCAAATTTCTGCCTGATTTTGTCGGTAGCGAGAACACTTACCGGATAGCCAAAATTTCAAAGCACGGCAGAGGTGAAGTAAATCATCTGTACTAGCTGTGGGAGAAGTAAATTTAGACACATCTAAACCTGTAAATTTAATCATCAATTCGCTCAGGTTCTCTTGTAGTGTTAAACTGACAAATAGGGAAAAATCATTTGAAATATTCGATACATAGCAAGTAAGTAATTCCTCTAATGCCATCAAAATTACTTGACTGCGATCGCCTGATTCATCGCGCCATTCAGTTGGTAGTTCGCATTCTATATTTAAGTTGGGAAAGCGATTTTTCCAGCTATCTAGCATATACCGAATCGCCAAAGGTAAACTTTCATCAATATATGCTGGGTACAAATAGTCACTTAGCTCTCTGACAGAATAATGAAATTTTTCGATATTTTCTAAATAGTGTGTGTCTAATTTCTGCTGACTCTCAGGACTACTAGGCAAAGGAGACTCCAAATGCCGACGCATGACAAATGTATTTTGTAGCACCCCATTACGGATAGCTTCTCCTTCCTGACGCATCCTTGCTAATTGCCTGCTATGCCACCATCTTAATGCTCTTTGAGTTGTGTAATTAGATGCGAGCAACCACAGTAAAATTGAAATTACAGTAATTCCAACTATGGATATCAATATAAAAGACATTATTTATCTCTATGTGATTCATGGCTTGATTGTGTGTTGCTTACAGTCACTCCTGCGGAGCATCCTAAAACAACTACTGGGAGTATTACATTTTGCTACACCTGCTATTTAATTTACAATGATTCAATAGTTTACTCTTACCAAGTCGCTAATAGGTTGCAAAAAATTACCAAGTTATTGGCGCAAAAGTGCAATGTTGAAATAGGAAACCGGAAAATAAGCTTGGACGCATCTAAATGAGGGGTATTAATAGCATCGGAACAGGAAACCGAGTTAAGCAGTGTTACATGAATGTTGCAAAAGTTTTCAGACGGTGTAAACATCGCATTCCTTGGTACTCCCAAGAAAATCGTTCTCCGACTCCATTTCTCTGCACTTATATGGGACGAGCTAATAGCAGTCGCAGAAAACCATTCCGATTTATCTTGAATCATTCCAGGGCGTTACGCCCTATGGGCGTTAAGCTTTGCTTATCGCCACTAATGTGTACTTAATGCTATACCCAAAACCTATTTTAGCTGAAGATTTTTTACATCAGTCTTCATTGAAAAAGGATGTGTGGTTTGCTTTAAAGAATATTTCCGGGCGTTGCTCTAATTTCGGGAGGTCGGGTGTACGGAGGTGGTTTACACAAATTAGAACCGAAGGAATTGGAAAATGTGCTTGTTGACTTATCGTCCATTGCTTCCATTGGCAATAAGCTAGTTTATTAGGTCAACTATTAAGTTTCTTCGGATGAAATAAATCCCAATCAAAATGCCGAGGCTTTTCACTCACTAATCGCCAATATTTCTACGTGTTTAACTTGCTGTCCGACCAGGGCGAACATCGATTTGTTCTCTATCTGTCAGATTAATTGCTTGAAAGCACAAAGTAGACTGCACAAACTAAGGGTAGATGCTTCCGCAGTGAGAGCGAGATTGTGGGTAATTTGAACGGGTCAATTGCTGCTGTATTCATTTACAAATGTTGATTAACTCTACTTTCAATCCATTGCTCTATAAGCTGCCTAGATTTTTCGCTCATATTTGTCCCTTCCCTAGCGCACCAGACTTTAAATTCTGTTCTTAAGGACTCAGGTAGAAAAACTCTAAAGCTTACAGTTTGGTCTTCTTTTTTGTTGTCATCTGACATAAATAGGTCACATATACCACACGCTCATTTTCCGCTAGTTAACTCAGTTTTGAAATAGCTCACACGACACTATTGATATATATGACCTATGTAGACTATGATAACTGTATTAGCGACCTTAATTTTGAAGGGATGCCTAAATATTGTAGGATTGCCCTTGCTTATATCTATGCTGCTCAAATTGTGCCTCGTCAGCTAGGAAGCATCCTAAAAGGGGATTTTGTTCCACCATCGGTTGATGCTCAAACGTTTCTAGAGAAAGTTCTTCTAGATGGGTTAACAGAGCATGAAATATTGCAAACTGTCTAGAGATGCTAATTTTCGTGGCACTTGTGTTAAAACCCTTATCGATGTTTTGCAAATAGGAACAAAATCGGTTCAAGACTGGGGACAAGATATGTCGTTTCAAAAAATGCCCCGAATTCACAAGCATACTTTGGGCTATGCATTGACAGCTATCTTCCAAAGAACATCAATTGATGATAATCTCAAGAGAAGCAAGCCCGCAGTAGTGTCTAAAGCGCTCTCAACGGCGGCTTAATTTATTCGGCGTTGGTCGGATTAAAAAAGTTGGTCTTTAACGCAGACCAAAAACAATATAAAAACAAAGTCAATTTAACATGAATTCACCAACTCTTGCAACCGAAAGGTACACCGAGCAGAACTATATTGACTCCAATCCTACGGTACACATCGAGCAAAGTACTTTGGAGTATCTGTACGCAGCTTTTTCACTCTACGAATGTAAGCAAACTCTTAATCGAAAACAGTATCGCGCACTGTTGGAAGAGTATGGATGGGATAAAGGGGCAACGGAAGAAAGGCGATAAGCCTTCGGCATGGCTTCGCGTACCGCTAAAAATAGCAGAGAATTTTCAAGCGTTTGTTGGTTGTCCGGAACACTTGGCTGTATTGCCTGTATCGATATTGCTGCGATTATGCTCGAAGAATTACCAGGTTTTAATTGAAAAATTGCAAGATATTCCTATTGGAGGATTGACTTGCAGACTTGTATTAGAACTGATTAAGGAAAGAGGAAAGTTTCTCAAATCCCAGAAAAAAGAGAAAAAAGTTGGTAATTGGCGAGCAGCACCCGATGGTAGTCGATACTATACTTTCGGCAAGATTATTGAGGATGACCACCAGACGGGAGTGCTTACGGATAAGCTGATAGAGCAATCTGGATTGTCCCCACAGCGAATTGTCAGAATGGCGATCGCCAACCTATACGATAATCTTCAAGCTGAGATTCCAGAAGATAGAATTAGCACTCTAACGGAATTAATTACTGACGAAGAAGCTAGCGATACCAGCGATTCGGAAGATGTTGTGAATCAAATAAACTGGGAATCTAAACAGCAAGAATTTGAATCATTATTGCAAAAAGATACAGAAGATACTGACTCTGAATGTCCCGAAAGTAAGGAAGAATCGGATATTGGCTTACCAGAAGATGTACAGCCTGTATTTATTCAAACACCTGTATCCGAAGAATTAGAAACAACACCTACACCATTAGAACTAGCGACCAAATTGCAATTTATTCGTTCGCTACCAATGCCTTTTAACAAGAAGGATAAAAATTTTGCTTGTGAAGTGGTTAATTCGATTGCTTCGACAAGTGAAACTTGGGAATCGATTGCTACGGTTACTCAACGTGATTCCACGTCTTTAGCGTTTGTAATTGGCTTCTTGGACAAAGAGCAAAAAGCTTGGTTTGATAACTTGCCCAAACTGTTGGCTGAGTATGCCGTGACTCATCCAGAAGAGTTGATGTGGGTTGATGGAGTAACCCGTACTAGAGCTTTGGCAATTATGGGTTTTGAAGTTGGTAGTAAGGTAGAGGTGATAACTGATAGTCATAGCTGCTTCGGGCGCAGAGGTCATATTGTTGATTTGTCAATGAAAAGTAAAATTCCCATTGGTGTAAGATTTCCGGGAATTAGAAAATATTTTTACTACAGCGATTTAAAATTAGTTTGTAATCAAAACGAGGATACTGCTGCATCCGAAGATATTTCAAAAAAAGTTGAAATGCTATTGCAAGCAATTTGTTGGGAAGAAGTTGTTTCAATAACAGAAAATTGGAACGAAGAATTAAAATCTACTGTTTGGAAAGCGTTGGGTGAAGAAGAAAGACAAAATATTAATGAGTTGAAAAATCAGCATTTTGAAAAACTTGAGAAAACACCTCAAGTTGGAGACAAAGTAATTTGGAACAATTGCCCAGGAAATTTGAGTAGTTGGCAGCCATTTTTGATTACAAATATACAGGGTACGGAAGCGGAGTTAGATGTTTACAAGGATATGGTACCGCTAGCTGAGTTATCAAAGGTGGAAAATTGAGTTGGTCTAAGTATTTTGCTCGCATCCAGGACTAAGCAGCTATAGTTCATGTTTCGCGCAATATCTCCTAGCTTCATTAATTAAATATGAATTTAAGGCATTTTTACTGAAAAATGACAAAACAAGGTGTAAGTATTATCAACGACATCATATGCTAAGCCTAGTTAAATATGCTTAAATTAAGACTAAATATTAAAAATAGCTATTTTCAAGTAGCTAAGAGCTTTTTTAACCCAGAAACCTTGATTCCCTTTTTAATTGGAGCAATCTTTTTATCTGTACTTGGTAATTCTACTAGCGATATATTAAAAGCAATTATTGGCGATACCCCATCTGATGCGGTTCAAATTGCCATAGGTTCAGTAGTAATTTTCATATTTTGTGTTTGGTTAGTGGCAAAATCATTAACCACAAACTTACCACCGATAGATTTGGGTAAATCTTCACCTCGCAAACATAAAGGATTGATATTGTTGGTAAGTCGAGAAGAACCCTGTCGTAAAGCAATAGAGCATCACTTACCCGAACTAAAATATTGCTGGTTGATTTGTTCTTCCCAGACTCTTAATATTGCAAAAAAACTACAACAGGATTTTCCTAAACTGATAATTCCTGAACCATTATTAATCAAAGATGTATATGACCCGGTAGAATTTTCTCATAAGATCATGAATATTTACGATCAACTTCCCAGTCGTTGGACGAAAGATGATGTTATTGCTGACTTTACGGGAATGACTGCTCAAGGTAGTGTAGGAATGACAATCGCATCTTTATTAATGCGACAATCAAGTTTGCAGTATACTCCAGCAGAAACAAGAGATGGTAAACCTACTGGAAATTCTTTAAATCCGATTGAAATTGCGTTGACGGGAAGAAGATTGGCGCGAAGCAGGAAATTAAAAGAAATTAAATATTGAAATAAACTAGTACCGCTTCGCGGAAGTAAGAAGTAAAAAGTATTATATGATGATAAGGCTTTCAAACTTTTTAAATAGGTGCTTTATTTACGCCCCAGCGTACTAGACACAAAACAGCAAACATTCTAATATTTGATTATCAGCTTGATGTTTGGCAGATCGAAGCGGGGTCTAAAACCTGGGGGGTTCTGCCAAAATCGCCAGAACCAAGACAATAAAATAGTTTCAGCATTTGAGCTATTGGATTAAATGATAATCTATCTCATTAAGAGGCTGTGAAATTGACCGATTTTTGAGATGTGCCAAAACCCGTTCTGGAGCGCTTGCTATGTAAGGGTTTAAGAGGACGGTCTTCCGCCGACTGGATTAAGTCGGATTAGTTGGAAACATTAAAGGGATTCCCGGCGTACCATCAAATTGGGAAACTTCCGCCGACTGGATTAAGTCGGATTAGTTGGAAACGGGAGAGAATATAATTCTTGTCTGTGGGTCAGCAGTCCTTCCGCCGACTGGATTAAGTCGGATTAGTTGGAAACAATCACTTTTAGAGGACAAAAAAAGAAATGAGCAAACTTCCGCCGACTGGATTAAGTCGGATTAGTTGGAAACTTTAATTCTTGCATTGGTTTTGTCTTCTCTGTCTTACTTCCGCCGACTGGATTAAGTCGGATTAGTTGGAAACAATTTCCGGTTACTACATTAAATCCCCTGACTTTTTTCTTCCGCCGACTGGATTAAGTCGGATTAGTTGGAAACAACCAATTATTTATTTCTTCTTTTATCTCTTCTTCACTTCCGCCGACTGGATTAAGTCGGATTAGTTGGAAACATTGATTGAACCACATCTTGCAAGCTTTCAGGATTTACTTCCGCCGACTGGATTAAGTCGGATTAGTTGGAAACTATTGATTCTGCTACCTCTTAATGATGCCCTTGCAGGCTTCCGCCGACTGGATTAAGTCGGATTAGTTGGAAACTTTTAAGCCAAACTTTCTACCATTTTCGCCCTTACCCTTCCGCCGACTGGATTAAGTCGGATTAGTTGGAAACTAAAATGATTTGCGCTTTATCAATTCCTGACGAATCTTCCGCCGACTGGATTAAGTCGGATTAGTTGGAAACAATAACTTAAGAACCGAAACACTCGAAAGACATTCTTCCGCCGACTGGATTAAGTCGGATTAGTTGGAAACTTACATTAGAGCCGCCAATGGCTTTAGAGTTGAACGCTTCCGCCGACTGGATTAAGTCGGATTAGTTGGAAACTTGATGCCTCTTCCGTTAGTCGCTAATTGGAAAAGCTTCCGCCGACTGGATTAAGTCGGATTAGTTGGAAACAAGCTCGACGGACACAT
This sequence comes from Calothrix sp. CCY 0018, assembly GCF_963920925.1. NCBI lineage: Bacteria > Bacillati > Cyanobacteriota > Cyanophyceae > Nostocales > Calotrichaceae > Calothrix > Calothrix sp. CCY 0018. The sequence goes on from NZ_CAWUDI010000018.1 coordinate 84,502, forward strand.
TATCGCTGAACCTCTGAAGCTTCCGCCGACCGGATTAAGTCGGATTAGGGAAAACTTTGAATTTGCATAAGTTATAATAACAAAAAACCCTCTAATTTCAACTTCAGAGGGTGCTTTATTTAAGGATTTGTAGAAATATTAATAAGGATTATTGTTGATATCATCATGTTGTTCGCCATAATGGTATAGATTCAATTTACCTTGGGAAAAAGCACAGCTAACTCGAACACTTTGAGTTACCCGAAAATGGTCGATATCCCCTTTATTTGTTAATTTGCCATACTGTATTCCCTTATGTTCTTTCAAAATCGCAGTATTACCATTTGACTCATTCAATAAACGTGTAACTGTAGCTAAGGTTTCTTGTAATTTGACTCGCTTATGTTTTTCCCTAACTCTGTTGTAATCAGCCCTAAAAGTATCTTGGTATTCCAATCTAGAAAAAGGGATTAAATCGCCGGATAGTAAATCTTCTTTACATTGATTCCAAATTAAGTTTCCCCAGGTTGAAAGAACCATTTTCCCATCAACTTCACCTAACATAGTTTCGGGAATTCCTGTAGTTTCTTGGGGAGAAAGCCCTGCACCAGAGTCTAATAATGCTAGCTGCATGGTGTAAGGTTCAAATAAGGAAGTGTCTACAGATATTGGTAAGCGGGGAATGGTAATTAAATCGGATTTTTCTCCTTCAAATATGTAAATAATTTCATCGGCGTAAAACATCCCGATGGTGTTGAGATAACCTTGTAAGCTCTTGAAACTACCTACTAAATTAAAACAAATTTTGTATTTACTTTCTCTTAAGGGTGGAATAGTTTCTTGCAGCCAAACAATTAAATCGTCAATTCCAACAGAGAAAGTTTCTGTACTTGCAGTTGAAAGTCCGCTGGGAGCATAAATACTAGTATTAGTTAAACCTTGTTTTCTCAGGAAAGTTTCGACGATTTGAGCGGTTGTTGTTCCCTGGATTGTATCGGTAGCAATCAGAAAATGATAATCTTCTTTGCCTTTACTTAAATCTTCTTGGTAAACGCCATAAATCCCATTTAATTCGGCACTTGCACGACGAATTTGGGGAATATTAACATTATCTAACTTTACATTCGCTCTTTCTTCAAGAATAGAAATGATTTTTTTGACAATTTCCGGTGTGTCGTTTTCATTCAGGTTTGCGGCATCGCGTAATTGAGAATACCAATCTTTTTCTTCTGGATTAGCGCGATTAATTTGATTTGTTAGTAAGCTGGTGCCAATGGTAGATACAATTACGCGACGCATGATATTTTTACCTTATTTCAAGTTGTTTTAAGTAGGTGGGTGTAAATAAACGTGATTATATTTTGTCATTGCGACGAGGCATTCGGTTGCATTCAGCGGAGCTGCGGTTCATCGCAAGGGTTTCAATCTTTTTTACATTTCGTTACATAGTTATATTTATTGGTGCCAACCTACTTACCACAGTTGTTGAAAACTGTTAGAACGATTTTGTTGTGAATTGAGAAACTTAATAAACTGCTGAGATTCCCTCGAATCATCTGGAAATAAAGTCAAAAGTTCCAAGTATTTGAATGTTTTTTTGGGAATTGGTTTACCTTTTGGATCTTCGGGATTTTTAACTAACCGAACATAAGGATACATTCGATGCCATAATCTACCAATTTGTCCCATTTGTCCGGTAACTGAAGAACGGTAAATAGAACCTTCCGATTGTATTCCCCGAATTTCTTCTTGATAGGGTTTATGCAACCAAAATATAGCTCGGGAGTCTTCTTTGTTTTCGGCTTCTCTTCCCCATACTTGCACGTTATCGGGATGCCATGATTCTCTCCAATCTGCGTGTTGAGCGGGATTGGGAGTTATATTTTGAAGTCGCATCCATTCTTGAGATATTTTTCGTGTTTCATCAATAAATTTACTGATATGCTCGATTTTGCGGACTTTTACATCATTAGCAAGCGCACCTTCTCCCAACCATTGCCAGTGACAGCCAATTAATGATTTATATTCGTTTTCGTAGTATTCTTCATAAAATAAGCGATGATCTGCTCTTCGCCATGACTTACCAAAACCACCAAAAACCATTGCAAATCGAGTTAAAGCTGCAATCAATTTCTTTAATGCTAATTCTTGTTCCGAATTGGGTAATTTTCTCGCTAACAACCAAGTTAATTCTCCTTCAATATCGTAAGTTGGTTGCAGATAACCCGCTCTACCAAATTCCCCTGGATTATCTTTGATTGTACGAAAACTCATTCCCAACAATCCAATTACGGCTTTACCTTGAATTCCACCAAATAGATTATTGACAATTCTATCAGCCGTGTCTGCGTTCGTTAATCCCCCAAAAATCCGCAACGCATGCCCTCTTACTGCTGCACGGAAGACATTAGCTCGAAATTCTCCCGTTCCGTCAATTAACTTGGCTGCTTGTCCTTGACCTTTTAGTTTAGTAGTGTAAAGTACGTTGCCAGTATGCTTTTCCGGTTGTCCGTAACCTGCACAAACCCGGCTACCAATCCCGGTAGATATGGCTTTTTCCCAAATACCCCAAATTACTTGCCATTCTGTATCATCTAAAGTGGTGTTGCTAGAAATGCCAAATTTAAGCTCTGGTTGATGTAAAGAAATTTGAATAAAAGCACTCGAACTTCTACTAGATTTTACCTGCCAATCTTGCTGGGGATGAACGATATCTACTAAATCTTCCGTCCAAGCTGTATCGGTAGGATAACCACCATGAAAGCGTAAAATACCTGGTTGAAAATCATCGTTAACAGATTTACCGCAATAACGTTCGGCTTCTTCTTGATTGCAAGCGCGGCGGAATATACCTTTCATGCTGCTACCGGGATAAAACGGCCAGCCTTTAGCACCAATTACAGGACGAATTACACCGTCATCTTGTCCGCTATTGGTAATAAATCGCCAAGTTAAATTATAGGTGCGAGTTTGCACAAATGCCGGAAGTTCCCGAAGTTGGGGATAAGTCTTCTTCACCCATTCCGAAGCCCAAAGTGTAGCGTCTTGCTCTGGTTTACGAGGAACTAATCTTTGAATTTGGCAACGTCCGTCAATTTGTGCCCGAAACAACATCGGGACTTTTTTCGCAGCATCTGGAATAGTCATGATTTATCCTTGAATAAGTAAAAAGTAAGAAGTTAGAAGTAAGAAGTTAGAAGTAAGAAGTTATTCCCTCACTCTCTCCCTCTCTCACTCCCTCACTCATTTATACCGTTGCGTCCACCAAACAATGCAGTCACATAGTTGCGTTAAAACTGCTAAAGAAACTCGCTGTTCGTCTATCTCTAACTGCCAAAGTTGATCGGACATTGTTTGAATTTCGCTGACATTATTAGCATTTACTGGTTCGTTGGGAATCAAAACTCCTGCTTGCTCCATAATTCCTACCAATGCATCCCAAGTTTCCTTCCAATATTGAGATTTTTCTGGTTCTTTGGCTTGCAAACGCAGATGTTCTCCCCAAAAACGCTCCAATCCGTAAGCAACAGCCATCCGCATTTTATAAGATTGGTTGAGAGATTTATCATCCCGTTGCTTGGCATCTAATACCAATTTTTGTGCTTCGCGATCCAAATCGTAAGATTTCCAACCCATGATTAATAATCTCCTGCTAACTTCACCCGACAATGACCAAAACCAATCGACTCCAACCCACCAAAATATAGTTCTTGAGATTCTATACCATCACCAAAAGGTTTCCAACCCGTTTCTTTCAAAGCAATGGGAAAAATTAAAATACTTCCTTCCGGTAAAGCTTCGACATTAAAAAACGCACCTCCTTCAACCTTCTTTTCGTTATCTGCTAATTTCACCCGGCTTTGACGGTAAAGCGACATATCATGCAGCATGGCGATATCATTGTCAGCAACTACCAGTAAATTATCTTGATTTAAATCAACATCATTTGGTATCCAATCGGAAAGATTATCTTCGTGTTCAATTTCGATAAAACCCAGATTGAAAAATAAAACTCGATGATTTGTACCAACTTGACGACTTTGTAATGCTTTTGGTGCTGAATATGGTTTTGGTAATTTTGCTGAGATTCCAGAAATTTGCTTGTAGCGTTTTAACAGTCTAGGACAGGTAATCCAAACAATCGGTTGCCCCGGACAAAATACCGGAAGCCATACTAAAGAAGCATATTCAAATTTTATTAAGGCTTCTGTAGTTTTGTTTTCTTCTCCCGATATAGCTTCATGTCCGTACCATTTTCTTTCATTTTCCTTGGAATTTGGGCGCATATCTGCTCGAAATCTACCCCGAATCGAACTACCGGGAATAATCCCCGTTTGAGTAAATTGATCGCGAAAAATCAAGTTTAAATTCCCCGTTTCTTCTCCAGCACTCGCTCCGATATGTAGCGGTGCTAAAGTTTCAATAATACCGTAGGCTTTGTGATACATTTTAGTGGATAGTTATTACTTCTTACTTCTTACTTCTTACTTCTTACTTCTTACTCAGCCAAAGGTAACGCTAATCCACACCCCCAGCGTTTAAGTGAAGGTCCTTCTTTGGGGAACCAATTCACGTTCCAATCTTGCCAAGGTTGATTTATTGGTTCTTTTAAAATGTAAACTGTACCCGCAGGAACCGCATAACGTCCGCGAGAAAGCAGTTTAGTGTCACCTTTTCCCCCCAAACGATAACGAAAAGGAATAGGACGAGCTGTAAAAAGCGCTTCTAGTTGCCAAACTGCACCTTCGTTGATTTCTTCATTTTGATTTCGAGATGTTTGCAAACAAATAGGTACTCGCTTCGATAATCGATTTGAACCCCAAACTCCTGGTGTAATTAATGCAAATTTATTTCCTACAGGTTGTTTGAATAATTCTGCAAGTGGTTTACAAATGGGTTCGCATCGCACATCAACCATATGCCCTTCACCACCAAAGCGATACCAGCCTGATTCAAGTTCGGTATTGGAAAGATAAACCAAACATTTACCAATTTTCATCTGAACAGAGTTTTCTAAAAATAAACTCCCTTGCTCTTCGTAATTTCTAATTACGTGTCTTTCTTCCAATTCCAAACGTGGATGCAAATGAGCTAAGAATTTCCAAGGATTTTTCTTTACTTTTTCAGGTTTCTCCCACTGATTAATACTTAACCAAGTATTGCTATCATACTTATCAACTGGAGCATCACCGCCTTTGTTCAACCATTTTTTTTCTTCCTTGCTCCAAGTTAATTTATCCACTATCTCTTTATCTTTAACTAGGTAGTTGTTTGGAGTTGGCACGTAAAAATTTTGTTCTTGTGATGTTAACTCATTTACATTTCCCCAAAATGGCCCAGCTAACATCAAATCGCGAATATCTGTATCTTTACCTTGAGAAGCTGCAAACAAACCTGATAAAGTCGCACTATTTGGAGGAAAATTACTACCAGAACGTCCAACTAAGTTTTCTGGTGACAGAAATCTTCCCGAACTTCCGTAGAGTAAACCCAAGAGTTCGATGATAATTATATATTCAAAAGGAGAACGAGGAGGAAGATATTTTGATTCAGAGGATGTATTACTTATTGTTTCTACTGCTGACATAAATGAAATCCCACTTTAGCAAGGTTAATTATCCAGTTGGTTAGAGCTTTATCAACTTTGTTTTGGTCTAATACTTCTGTGTTTTTATGGTAATACCTCTTACGCTCGCCTAAAATTCCACCAATAAGCTGTTCATATTTTTCAACTTCTTCATCTTTTTCCTTAATAGGATTCCAGAGATTTTCTTGCTTAAAGATATCTGCATTGTTAGGGAAATATATTTTAAATAGAGGTAAAGCTACATCTATACCCGTATCTTGGCAAGAATCATCTTTATTATCTTCTTCATCCTCGTCATCATCGTTGTATCTTCTACCCAAAGCATGACGCGATTCTAAAACAGCGACATCGTTATATATATGCGTCCAATTTTGTTTTCCTTCTCTATCTTGATAATTCGATAATAAACCAGCTTCCAAGAACCTCCAAGGACACACCCATTCTAAGTGATTACCGTTATTAAATAAAATCCGAAAAGCAATGCGATCGCGTCCGTTAGTTTTCGCAGATTTTTCGGCTTCTCGGCAATGTTGCAGTACATCCCGTTGGGGAATTCCGGGTGAAGCCCAAACAAAACCAACGCTGACGGTTATTTCCTTTGGGTGTGGCTGATTCCAAGTATCGCTCTTGAATTTAGAGAAAAAAGTTACACAATCATCCGCATTTTTTCTATTATAAAAAACGCCTAAAAAATCATCACCACCTGCATAAATAACACGCCAATTTTCAATCTTGCGATTTTTTGGTAATTCTTGAAAGTAACTACCCCATTCCCTCATTTCTCGACTAAATTTCTGTGTTTCTTGAGCTTCCTGTGGTGTGTGTGCAAAACTTTTGAGATATTCACTAGCTTTATCACCATCTCCTTGAAACCAACCAGTCCCAAATTTTCTAAGGTCTTTAAATGTAGTAGGATTTAAATCATCTGATAGTTGATTTATTTGTTGAGCAAGATTTTTAAGAATTAGCCCGTTATTTCCATAAACATTTTTGAGTCGTTCGGTTAATTTCTCAGCAATTACATTATGAGTAATCAATCGCTTAATTAACTCTGGAACACTCAATTCTTCGTCTGGATCGATAAAAGATTTTCCATATTCTTGACTCCGTTGGCTCATTTCTTCATCGGGGACTTTTAAGTTCACTGACTTGATAAATGATTCCCCCAATTTCTCACTGAGTGCCGTATAAAAATCTCTGACATTATCCTTTTCCTGCTGGTAATTATATTTGCGAGGATCGGAATTAAAACCAAGCTTTGGATAGGCGATCGCATCGGCACCCGAAAGCGTAGAACTCTCTCCCTGCCAGTTTATCCCAGTCCAATCGCGTGCGCGTTTTTTCTCATTTAACTTTTCTCTAACTTTACTTATACTCTCACCCGGCTTACCCTGAACCCAGAAAAATTCCCAGGCATATTTCGTCCACAAACCCCAGATTCTTCTCCAGGATACGTAATCTTCTTTATTGCCAACATTATCTTCAATCCACTCTCGGCAAGTTTCGGTAATGCATTTCCAAGCCGTTAAAAGCGCCGCAAAAGCATTCTCCTTTGGAAAATTACCTTTGATAATAATTTGATTGGGCATTCCCTGAGTAATATTTGGTAAAGCAGGAGAAACGACTTTACATTCACAACTATATTCTTCCGCAGCATTACAAATTACCCAAGATATATAGGAGAGTAAATAAGAACTCCCATACAAATCTCGCAATTTTCGCGACTTTTCGATAAACCCCTGCACGGGGGCAAAGGTAATTACTGTGTAAATTTCATTCGTCATATATATTTGAAAGTTACTCATTCTCTAAGTATTTTTGCTTATATAAATCAATTTTTAAACTTCTATAATCAAATTTGTTTTCCACATTACAATTTATTCAGCAACACGCTGAATAAGTATTAAATATTACAGATTACAATAATCTTATTTTTCCGAAAAAATCTTCAGTTTTGGATTAATTTAAGATTTCACCTTTTATTCTCAAGTTTTGCTTAACACTTCGTCAAATGAATCAAAACATCGGCTAGGGATTTTACCATCGGACGAGTTGATAAATTTTCTCCTCGCTTTAAGCCGTGTACGCTACCTTTAAGCAGAGGCTTACTTTCTAGCAATTCGCTGGTATTATCTTGCCAAGCATCACGAAACAAAACTTCATCTTCTGTAGCATTTAGCTGACTGTGAATTTTGGCAATGATTTTTAATCCCAATGTTTGACAAAATTCTTCCCACTCTACAAATTTACTTGTGTCTCCCGATAAAATAACTGCGTGAGTCGCTGGTTGCATTATTAACTTATTTTCATCTGTAATTTTGCCACCAACATCAATAATATTAATTAACTGATTTGCACTTTTTACCCATTGTGCTGCTTCTTTTGCAAATTCTGGAGTGACATCTCCCTTGTTTTTACGTTTACAATCGGATGCTAAGGATTCGTTATTTTCGCAAGCCTCTTGGTGCCAAGACCCTTCTCCGTCTGGACAAGCGGTGATTACATAGGGGTAAGGTGCATTGACGCTGGCTAAAATTGCTCTCTTTAAACCATCTCTTAAGCATGATTTACCCGATTGCGGTGGCCCACATAAAACTACTTTTATTCTAGAGCGTTCCTTTTGAGATTCTTGGGTTTCAATCAAATCTCCGACTTGATATTCCGTGGAACCGTGTACGGAGGTGACTATATAGGTTTTGTGCCTGATAGCACCATCTGGTGTACTTATTTTACTGCCCAATTTGGGGTCGAGTACGGCAACTGCTGCGTATAAATGTACCAGTTTGTGGGAAAGAATATAAGCAACGGGAACTGATTGTGGCCCATCAATTAAGATGCGTTTTCCTCCGCAAATCTCACCCGAATCAATCATTTGAGTTATTTTTTCTAATGCATCTTTAGCGATGCGATCGCCTTGTGCGGGAAAGTCGCGATTAAAACCAACGTGCAATACATCTCCTTCTAACTTGATTTGGTAGCTTTGCATACTTTGTATAACTTGTATTCTTGTGATTACTGATTTACTATGACATGGAAGTGGAATAAGCGTATTCCACTTTTCTAGAAGATACTTTCTTTACCAAATAATAAAATCCGAATTATCAAAACCTCGATTCTCAAATTCTGGACTTTCAAAATCTGAATTTTGCACTACATTCTCCGAGCTATTTATTCCGCAAAAATAACAATCATCCGTCTGTAAATACTCGGTATCGGTTTTTCGCCATTCGCTACCGGGAAACTCGTAAATCCAGTCAATCCCAGAATCTACATTTAAAAAACCGCTTACCATCCCGTGAATCACTCCCACAGCGGTACTTGCACAGATACTATTCAACCAAAACACCGATGGATCGTTTATTCCCTCTAAATAACCCGCACCCGCAGCCATATTGTTAATTGCTGATGGTGCAGACTCCAAAGCAGCACGTTGCAAGTTGATGATATTACCGCACATCAAGCACCAACCACCACCGATAGGAGGAACGGTAATTCTGGAATACATTCGGGGTGTATTATCTGGTTTTACGTCGATATGAGTCCCCAAACATACCAAAGGACGCATATACTGCAAAGCTAATTCTTGAGCAGTTTTTCGAGAAAGATGATTATCAGTTGCTACGACAATTAAATCGCAGCTGGCTATTTCTTGTTTAGCTAAATCACTTTCGATTGTGGTTGGTATGGTTTTGACATGGGAACCCTGAGCGTAAACTTTTTTAATCAAATGCTTGACATAATGCACTTTATGCCAATTTTGTTCTACCATTTCTTGGGTAGCACCAGGCATCCGATTTAGGTTAACTTGCTCCAATTTATCGGGGTCAATTAGCACCCAATTTTTGACTCCCAAACGACCTAATAATTCAGCGAAGATTGAACCAATACCACCACAACCAATTAATCCTACTTTTAGCTTACTAAGAGTGTTTTGATTAACTTCCCCAAAGATTTTCTGACGAGCAAACATTAAATCTGGGTTATTGATAAGATTTTGAGAATTAGAAATTTCAAATAATGAATTACAAAATTCAACCCGCTCAAATTCTCGTCCTTTTCTATCCCACATCCGAAACTTACACGATTGTAAATCCTCATCAAAGACTCCAGAAATCAAACGAGGTTTTTTAGGAAAATTAGATCCAATAAACCGAGAATACTCCGATTCATAGCGGTCATCAATATAAGAAAAATCGGGAATACTTCGACCAGCATGAGTATGAATATGAACTAAATCTAATCCGGCGAATAGATGATTTTCTAACAGATACGAATGAAAACGTTGTGTCAAAATTAATCCGTCGGTAGATTGATGTTCGTAGCATTCAGCAGTGGGAACGACCCAAGTTTTAGGTATATATCGAACTTTGCGTTTTGAAACTTGATGACGCTGACAAAAGAAAAAACCAATTACCTCTTCATTAAACATCCGAGATTCAAGCATTGATTTCTTAAATTCACGCCACATATTAGGTGGTACGTGTAAACAAAATTTAGTATTCATTATTAGTTGTTAATGGTTAGTAGTTACTTCTTACTTCTTACTTTTTACTTCTTACTTCTTACTTAATTAATCGTCACTATTAATCGCATGACGTGCTGTGACAAATAATGTCGTTAGATTGTGACCATTTTCCGCATTATTACTAGGTCGCCAAGAATTCAACCAGACTTCATGATTAAATCCACCTCCCAATCCCACGCAATACCAATACCATCCTTGTTCGCTTAAAAATGGGGCACCGTAATAACTTTGTCTGGTGAAATGATGGTCCCCTTCTCCTACAGTATTCCAGGGATAATTTAGATAGCAGCCAACGGGAGGAAGTCGAGGATAATCTGGTGGTAACAAGAACAAAACATCTGTGTTAGAAACCTTAAACTTTCTAGAAGATAAAGGCATTCCTTTAATTAAAACAGCGGTATATCTTGTATCTCCTACAGTCTTGCTACCAACAATTATATTTTTGGCAACTTTTTCTAATAATTTGAGTTCTTCTATAATTCGCAAACTGGGCTGAAATCCTGATTTTTCTTGACTAATTCTAACTGCCATAATTCTTATTTCCTACTTTTTACTTCTTACTTCTTACTTCTTACTTATTCATTCCCTTCACAATCTTAGGTACAGTCCAAACCTTTGAACCTTCTTTCAATGCTTCATTACTTTTCAGCGGACGAGTACCACCGAAACCTTCTTCCATGACATCATCTTGACCAATTTCTGGTAGTTTTTTTCGTAATTCTTCGACAGTTGCACCTTTGGGTAAATCAACTAATTTACCGTTAACAATTGCTCTCATTTAATTTCCTCGCTTTATTCTAATTATTCGGTTAATGGTAATTTAAAAGTCCCCTCAGACTGTAAGTCTGGGGCTACACAAACCAAGTCCACCTTCGTGGACTAATAAAGTTGTAATTATGTCTATAAACCAACTCTATTTGTTTTATAAGCTGGCTATTATCATCATTTTGTTGATTATTCGCACTGCAAGAATACCAAACAAAAAGCAACGCAATAATGCTGCCTATCTTAATAAATGATATTTGCTTTGATTGCCTTGAGGTCAATTTTTCTAGGAAACCTATTCGCTGTTCGAGTTTTTGTAAATATTGTGAGTTATCTTGATTGCTAATGTGAGTTAATTGAGATTGTAGATACTCGCAACGTCGATTGATATACTCAATATTGTGCGTTAGTTCATCAAATTGATTTAGTCTTTGATTGGTTCGCTTTCCGTTTACTGTTTCCATAAATAACTCCTTTTATTTTTTTAACGATGTTTACTCATGCATCAAAAACATTTGCATGACCAATTCGGTGAAAATTCTCATTAGAATTATGTGGGTCAAATTCATCAAATACCTCAGTTAAATCCACCACGCTATTAGCTGAATTCCTTAACTCACTTCCTAAAGATTGTTCTACCGAAGCTACTTCCACTCTTATTCCCCTTCTTCTCAATTTTTGTGCTAGATAAGCAAAATCCGAATCACCAGTTACCAAAACCACGATATCTGGTTTGATTTCCAAAGCTAATTCCATTGCGTCTATTGCCATTACCACATCAACATTATTTTCGTAACCATCTCCTTTGGCTTTACCTTCTTTGGTAACAATTAAAAATCCGTTACTCTTTGCCCAATAAATAAATTTTTCTTTGCTTTTTCGCTGCTCTTCAAATCTTTCTTTTGCGGGAGGTAGACCAAAATAAATCACCATTTCGATTAATTCTCTACCTTCTTTGGGGTCAGCTAAATAATCTCGCATTTTATGCCAGTTTATTTTGCGATTAAAGCTTTGTGCTGCCATAAAAGCATTATCACCGTCAGCTATCACCATGACTCTATGTAGATTTCCCATTCTATTTTTAACCTTGTTTTGGGTTTTTTGTTTGCTTGATTACAATTAAAACCTATAGGTGGAATATGCTTTTTCCTTTATTTATTATGCTGTTAAAAGAAAATACAAAACCTCACCCTGTATTATGTCCTCCGGACACGCTTAGTCTGACGACTCACTACGTGAACGCTAACAGACATCCCTCTCCTTATTAAGGAGAGGGAAAGGGTTATAAATATTAAACCTCCCTTTGTTTTTGGAGCATTCTAATAATTAAAAATCAATAAAAATACAAAACTTCACCCTATCGTTCAAACATCCCTCTCCTTGATAAGGAGAGGGAAAGATTTTTACATAGTAAAAAGCGAGGGTGAGGTTGAGCCGTTTCTTTTTAATAAATGGAAAACGTCATTTCCACTATGCAATTAAATTAAATACATGAAATTAAGAAAACACGAAAAATTTACTACTAACTATGGATATCAAAAAATCCTTACCTATAAAGATTGAAGCTCATGAAGCAAGTTTAATTCAAACTAAAAATGAAATTCAGAAATTTATCAAAATGTCTGAAGGTTTATTATTTGACCAAGTTGGGCTTGATGCTCTTATTGGAACAATTCCTGGAGTAGGTGGAATGTATACGGGAATAATGGGTATCTGGTTACTATCGCAATCTTATAAAGTACGAGCAGATAATGAAGATAAACTAATGATTGTTGCTCTTACTATTGTCGATGTAGTGGTAGGAATACTTCCTATTTTTGGCGATATTATCGATACATTTTTACGAGTTCATGCTTTGAATGGTAATCGCTTGATTACACATATCGATAAACAACTCATGTTAATTGAGAATACTCGCGAGCAATTAAATCAAGGCTTTAATCCCGATTTAAGTTCTCTGGAAAATTTATTGCTTCGATAGTTCTGAGTTTGAAAATAATGCTTGCTTTGTCTAACTAAAAAGTGAAATAGTGAAATGAATAAGTTAATTCCAGGTATCGCAGCATTAGGTTTATGCTTTGTTTATCCAAGTATTGCTAATTCCCAGCAGATTACTAGATTTGAGCATCAAGACGATACATACTATCACCAAAACTTAAATTCAAAAGGTGTTGCACGCTATCAATATAAAATCCCTGCGAATACTTTTGGAGTTTTCACGCTCAAAAATAGTAGTGGTAGGTCAGATTTTGATATTTTTGTCTATGATTCTAGCAATGGAAAATTACTATATAAAAAAGATAAATTGGGAACACAAACAGAGTTAGTTGTTACACAACTTTTTACAGAGAATAAAGATGTAATTATTAAAGTAGTCAATTATGGCTCCCAAACATCTCGATACAAACTTTATGCGAATTATGTAAATCCTGCAACTAAATTTTTGATTGCAGTAGCTGGGGTTCCTTTCTGTAATCCCGAACGAAATGATAAAACATCTTCGAGAATATTTACAAGTCTTTCTTCAATACTTCAAGGTAAAGATGTAGGAGGTGTAGCTAAAGATGTTTTAATTAATGAAGTAACTATGGAAATGAGAAATCAATTTGGTTACGGATGTACGGGTGAATTTATGGTTAATTGGGGTGTTTCTATATTTAAAGGTTTTCTTCGGAATTATTAGTTTTTTTAGATAGATAAAATAAATTATTGTAGAGACGTTGCAGTGCAACGTCTCTAAATGTCATTTCATAGCAGCATAAAACAACCGCAAAAATTAAAAGGAAAGATTTCCTTTCATTCTACTGTTCAGTATCGTTTTCTTCCAACCAAGTAATCAAATCATCAATTTTAGAAATATTGAACAAAGCCACACCTAAAGCTTCTAATTTCTCAACAGGTAAAACATTGACTCTTTCCACAATCGATGATTCCAACTCACCAAAACGCTGGTTGAGCAAAAGCATACAAAATGAAAGCTTTCCTTTTTCTTCTCCCTTTTGTTCAATATCTTGGTAAATAACTGATTCTTGCATAATATCCTCGCTTAAAAATCTACGAATTAAATCCTTCTCAAATTTTAAACCGACTAAAATTTCCGTATATGCTGCTATCTCTTGTCTTGACTCCCTAATAGGAATTTTAGCAACACTTTGGGCTACTTGGGATAGTAACTGTTCGGGGGAATCTGTACGTGTTAAGGGTGCAAGAGGTAGTAATGCTGGATTATTGAGAAATATCGTAGAATCTTGCTCCCACATTCGTATGACTCGGTAGCGATGGGTTGTCATTTCGTTCACATATTCTTCAGTGAAAGCGATTTCGTTATTTGTTTCTTGCAAAAAGATAACTACTTGGGTAATCCGAAGTTTGTATTGTTTTACCAACCTTACGAAATAATCCAACATCCGAAAGGGAATTGGAGGTTTAGATTTTGTTGAAGTCTGAAATTTAATATGTAAAATTCTGTTTGTTGTTTGTAGAAAAGTAACAGAATCTGCTCGTATTGGTTCGATACTTAATTCTGTTTTTAAAACTTTTACTGGTGATTCTACTGTTATTAACCAACGAGCAAAATCATCAGGATATTTTTCTGCTAATAACTTACAAACGTTGTCTTTACTCACTGTTACACCCGGATTTATCTATTTATAATTATATATTTCCCATAAATAATAAATAAATATCCCCGATTATTTTAATAAATCAGGGATATTTTTTGTAGTTTCCAACTAATCCGAATTAACCCAATCGGTGGGGAATGGGACGAAAGGTTTTTACAGAACCCTGCCTGTTTCCAACTAATCCGAATTAACCCAATCGGTGGGGTAAAGGCTTCACTGTCGTAGGGGGCTCTCTAACCGTTTCCAACTAATCCGAATTAACCCAATCGGTGGGGAAAATCTAATGAAGAACCAAGGCTTAATCTCTATAGAAAAGTTTCCAACTAATCCGAATTAACCCAATCGGTGGGGTTTTCTATATTGTTAGGTAACTACAATAGTCGTAAAGTTTCCAACTAATCCGAATTAACCCAATCGGTGGGGTGTTGAGGGGCTGTTACGAGTGAAAAACCACGAGCGTTTCCAACTAATCCGAATTAACCCAATCGGTGGGGAAGTTTGAAGTTTTGGCAAATGCAAGCTGGGTTTCAAAGGTTTCCAACTAATCCGAATTAACCCAATCGGTGGGGCAACGTGAAACAGGAACTGTTACAGGTTCAGGCTATACGTTTCCAACTAATCCGAATTAACCCAATCGGTGGGGCACAGTTTTGAGGGCACAGTGTTTGGTGTGCTAAAGTTTCCAACTAATCCGAATTAACCCAATCGGTGGGGACGTTCGGTAGGGTAATAGTGCAAGAGATGTACGCTGACGTTTCCAACTAATCCGAATTAACCCAATCGGTGGGGTTAGCAAATATGGCAGTTACACTAGCTATCTTAGCGTTTCCAACTAATCCGAATTAACCCAATCGGTGGGGGCAAATAAGTGGGTTGTCATCAAAGGGGTTCTTTACGTTTCCAACTAATCCGAATTAACCCAATCGGTGGGGAGCTATTGCCACTGGCGGTAACGCTAGTGTTGATAACGTTTCCAACTAATCCGAATTAACCCAATCGGTGGGGACAGGAAATCTTCTATTTTTAGGGTTTATTCTTACTGTTTCCAACTAATCCGAATTAACCCAATCGGTGGGGGTGAACAGCCTCACGTTCCAAGACGTGGAATGTGCTATGCAGTTTCCAACTAATCCGAATTAACCCAATCGGTGGGGCTTCCGGTCAGGTCTCTCCGATGGAAGCTGACGGTTTCCAACTAATCCGAATTAACCCAATCGGTGGGGCTTAATGACGCGAAACTCTTGCATTGTAGTGGCGTGTTTCCAACTAATCCGAATTAACCCAATCGGTGGGGTCTTTAAAGCCTAAAACTAACCGGGGAAAAGTTACAGTTTCCAACTAATCCGAATTAACCCAATCGGTGGGGGATGATAAAGGCTTAACTGATTTAGCCATAAAAGTGTTTCCAACTAATCCGAATTAACCCAATCGGTGGGGTTTTTCTTAGAAAGATTTAATTTTTTTTGCTGCTCCAGTTTCCAACTAATCCGAATTAACCCAATCGGTGGGGGGGTAAAAACACCCGGGTATTCTGTCTTCATTAAAGGTTTCCAACTAATCCGAATTAACCCAATCGGTGGGGTTTTAGAAATCAAACGCACTGACGCAGAGCCAGTAAAGTTTCCAACTAATCCGAATTAACCCAATCGGTGGGGACGAGAGGAGCATACTTTTAGACCGCAAGGTTTCCAACTAATCCGAATTAACCCAATCGGTGGGGAAGAAGCGTTAAAATTTCAGGGGCAGAGTTTTCAGGTTTCCAACTAATCCGAATTAACCCAATCGGTGGGGAAACTCTTGCTGGCACTTACTGATACGGAGGAATCGCGTTTCCAACTAATCCGAATTAACCCAATCGGTGGGGCTTAAAGAAGAATCAAGTTTCGAGGCTATGAAGGAGCGTTTCCAACTAATCCGAATTAACCCAATCGGTGGGGAGGATAGTCATCCTCAACTAAGTCCTCAATCTGAAACTGTTTCCAACTAATCCGAATTAACCCAATCGGTGGGGACTGGTTTACAGTATGGATACCGACAAGCAACTAGCGTTTCCAACTAATCCGAATTAACCCAATCGGTGGGGGTACCGGTGCAAATTGGATCGAAGGAGACAGCGAAGTTTCCAACTAATCCGAATTAACCCAATCGGTGGGGTGGGGTCACGTCCTTGCGAACCATCCCCATTTCGGCAGGTTTCCAACTAATCCGAATTAACCCAATCGGTGGGGCTAAGGGTGCAGATTATGTTGAGGGTGCAATGGTTTCCAACTAATCCGAATTAACCCAATCGGTGGGGTCGTAGAATTGTTCTGGCCGGTTACAAAGCGTGTAAACGTTTCCAACTAATCCGAATTAACCCAATCGGTGGGGTGTCGCGCGCCTTCTCGCTTCGCAACCAATGTCTCCTGAAGGTTTCCAACTAATCCGAATTAACCCAATCGGTGGGGGAGGGAGAAGCTTACTTTTGCCGAAACCCAGAAAAAGGTTTCCAACTAATCCGAATTAACCCAATCGGTGGGGTCGCTAGCACCGCCCGGCAACAGACTCTGGTAGATGACCGTTTCCAACTAATCCGAATTAACCCAATCGGTGGGGCAATTGGGGTTATTCTACGAAAACTCAGAGGGAGGAACGTTTCCAACTAATCCGAATTAACCCAATCGGTGGGGGCTCTTACTCTTTCCAATATCAAATCTGGTAAAATGTTTCCAACTAATCCGAATTAACCCAATCGGTGGGGTGGGAGATAAGTCTAATGACTCATTTCTTGAGAGTGTTTCCAACTAATCCGAATTAACCCAATCGGTGGGGTTCCGACGTCCCTGCAAATAAATAGTGAAAGGGATGTAAGTTTCCAACTAATCCGAATTAACCCAATCGGTGGGGTCTTCACATGGAAGTGATACACGACAACAAAGAAAGTAAGTTGTTTCCAACTAATCCGAATTAACCCAATCGGTGGGGGGTTATATAACCTATGAAGGAATGAATGCTTTCTACCGTTTCCAACTAATCCGAATTAACCCAATCGGTGGGGATCTAGTATCAGGTCAGGAAAGAAGTACAAGATATCGTTTCCAACTAATCCGAATTAACCCAATCGGTGGGGAAGAAAAGAAAATCCGGCTTTTGGAAAGCTGGATAAATCGTTTCCAACTAATCCGAATTAACCCAATCGGTGGGGAAACTGATGGCTGCGCTGATATAGTTTCTTTATCGTTTCCAACTAATCCGAATTAACCCAATCGGTGGGGAACCGCAGCAATTTGAAGAAGAAGAGTTATATATACAAGGTTTCCAACTAATCCGAATTAACCCAATCGGTGGGGTCAGGAATTTTTTTCTTTAGAGGTTCAGAAAGGTTTCCAACTAATCCGAATTAACCCAATCGGTGGGGGCTGGTTTTGCTTTGGTATTCTGTTTATTTTCTCCTGGTTTCCAACTAATCCGAATTAACCCAATCGGTGGGGTAAATGGAAATACACTCAAAGCAGATTCTGCTTTGGTTTCCAACTAATCCGAATTAACCCAATCGGTGGGGCTACCCTTGAAGATCGTGATAAAAATGGAGTTGTTGACGTTTCCAACTAATCCGAATTAACCCAATCGGTGGGGATGAAATGCATCATAAGGCTCATAATATTGCTCACAAATCGTTTCCAACTAATCCGAATTAACCCAATCGGTGGGGTCTGTCTGTACTACATCCTACGAAGGAATCCCGTAGTTTCCAACTAATCCGAATTAACCCAATCGGTGGGGTAATTTAAAATAGGCTGATATACTAGCCTATTTTTTTGTTTCCAACTAATCCGAATTAACCCAATCGGTGGGGAAGAGCTTTTAGGTGTTAACGATGTGTATTCTAAGGTTTCCAACTAATCCGAATTAACCCAATCGGTGGGGAATTCTGAGCAAGATGAACTTGGGGTATTAGAAGAATTACCGTTTCCAACTAATCCGAATTAACCCAATCGGTGGGGGAGTCGAGAGATGGAAAGAGTAAGATTAGAACAAGCAAGGGTTTCCAACTAATCCGAATTAACCCAATCGGTGGGGATTTGAGAGCTTGAACGCTCATACAAACTCAAAGTTTCCAACTAATCCGAATTAACCCAATCGGTGGGGGAAGAGATACTAATAATATCTTTTCAGTTTGGTTTATGGTTTCCAACTAATCCGAATTAACCCAATCGGTGGGGGATTGCTACGAAGCAGTTCAAGACGTACTGCAAAAGTTTCCAACTAATCCGAATTAACCCAATCGGTGGGGGCGAAAGCGAAGGTGACGTTAATGCCTCATTTCTAAAGTTTCCAACTAATCCGAATTAACCCAATCGGTGGGGTGGAGTAGTATCAGTTTGTTTAGAGAGGGCAGAAGAAGGTTTCCAACTAATCCGAATTAACCCAATCGGTGGGGTTCTGCTACAGTTAAATTTTCTGCTGCTTTAGTTTTTGTTTCCAACTAATCCGAATTAACCCAATCGGTGGGGCAGAACGGTGGAAGATACCGTTCTATTCAAACTGTTTCCAACTAATCCGAATTAACCCAATCGGTGGGGTTTCTGAAACCAACGTAAAATCTGTTTTCATAACGTTTCCAACTAATCCGAATTAACCCAATCGGTGGGGATTCTGCTCGCATTCATGCTGGATTTGTAAATGTTGACGTTTCCAACTAATCCGAATTAACCCAATCGGTGGGGTAGATTTTGCCCGAGTTATAGATTTGGATACAGGTAAAACGTTTCCAACTAATCCGAATTAACCCAATCGGTGGGGAGTTCGTTCAGCAGCCTTTACCCAGTAAGGGTTTCAGAAGCCAAATCGACACCAGTCCTGAGAACAGGATAAATGCTGAAGAAAAATAAGTAAAGTACACACCTCAAACCCTTACCCAGTAAGGAATCGACACCACTCAACGAATAAATAGGCATTTGAGCGATTTGGCGAGTGGTGTCGATTTTCATGTTCACTTTATCTACGTAATAGAACTATAAGCTATATAACATAATAGTTTGGGGGCGCAGAGGGATGTTCGCTACCAATAGTTAATACTCTGGAAACGGCATCCTCAGAAATCCAATAAAATCGCACGTTGTCTTCGGATGGCTTGACAATTCTTTTCGATTTCTCAAAAAGTTGTCGCATTTCATCCAAATTCAAAAAGCACTCAAATACAGAAAACTGTACTCTTTGCCCATAACCTTCTAAAAAGTTTGATAACTTAGTGCGTCTTTTATCATTAGGAATATCATACACAACAACAACTAACATACTCAATAGGATGTATTAATACTTAATCAAAATATAGACTTATAAATATAAAACATCCTATTAGCTAATAGCAAATTAAAATCAAAAAATCTTAATCTGCTCTTAAAAAAGATTCATAGGTCATATCGGATAATAAACAGCGTTTATATCTCCTTACCTGTAATTGAATCGCATGTCGATATGTTACCTGAGAAATTAAATCTGGATGAGAAATTTCTTCATTCATTCGATTTTCAAACTGCTTAAGAAAAACCCTTCTAGCAGTTTGACTTAAATAAACTCCCCCAGTGGCTGCTACAACATCAAAATCTTTTGGCTTAAACAAAGAATGATTAATAATATTTAACACCAAGCTATCAACAATAGGAGAACGAAATTCTTCCATTAAATCAAAAGCTAAATAGGTCTTTTGTTTATCACCATAATGAAAATGACCGATATAAGGTGAAAGTCCTTCGGTAATTATAAAACTCAATACATTATTGAATAAAAGCGTATAGCCAAAACTCAATAGTGAATTTATCTCATCCGTAGGAGGCTGCCGAAATCTCTGGGAAAAACTAAATTTAGGATTAGTAATTAAATTTCCAAAAGCAGGAAAGTATCTAGCAGCAGCAATTCCTTCATAACCGCGTAATGTATCTAAATTATCAACATAGTTCAAAGCATCAATGTCTTGATTAATTCCATAGATAGCTTCTTCTACTTTTCCTATTTTGCGTCTGCGATTAAATCGCATCAACAACTGTTTGGAATTCAACAATTTACCTAAAACAACCGCTCTTGATACGCTAAACCGAAATAAATCATCGTTACGTCTTTCTACTTGCACTAATTGATTATCCAAATGAATAGATTTTTCGCTCCATAAGTGACCGTGATATGTACCAGTTTGACTGAGAAATACTACCGGAATTTGTTCTTTTAAAGAAGCTTGAATTACTGGAGTTGATAGTTGAATATTACCAAATACTATAATTTGCTGTACATCCCGAATCGGAACTTCAAGTTTAGGTTTTTCTGAGACATGAATAATAAAGCGCTGATAATCTTTATAGATATTTGTTCCTTGTTCAATTAAGTAGATAGCCGCCATTTCTTGATTCCAAATATTTTTTTGAAAAGGACTGTCATCCTCTTTTACTTGAGGGGGTTTTTCTGTAATTGTTTCAGCAAAATAAGGTTTATGCAGGTAACGTATATTTTCATAACCTAAACCACTAAAACCGTTAGTTAGTGAATTAGAAGCTTCAACAAAATCTAAACTACTTTCCTCTGACGATATGGGTTCTGATAGACTTTTTTTTTACTAGTTTTTGTACTTCTATTTTCCCCGCGATTATTTTCAATTCCTGACTTTAACTTGGCTTTATTTGTATCTACGGGGAAAATTGCATCTTCCAAGAAACCATGACCTAAAAACCTAAAACCACGTTCAAAACTAGTAATTTGGGTTTTCTCGGTATTTATTTCTAACCCGATTGCATCCAACAAATCAACAACTTCTGATTTTGCGATCGCGATTCGTTCTTGACTAGTTGATAAAACCAAAAAATCATCAGCATAACGCACAATTTTTAAATCGGTTGCGCTGATGATTTCATCAAATTCATGGAGATAAATATTTGCCAAAATTGGAGAAATAACCGCACCTTGAGGAATACCTTTTTGAGGTAGAATAATTCCTTCTCGCGTTTCCACCCCAACCGAAATCCAAGATTTAATTAAACATAAAATTCCTGGATGATCGATATGCAATCTGACTTGTCTTAATAACCTATCGTGGTCGATATTATCAAAAAACTTGATAATATCAGCATCCAAAACCCAAACATAGCCCATATCCCGATAATCTGCAATTTTCTCCACCGCATTGATATAAGATAAATTTGGACGATAAGCGAAACTAGCAGGTGAAAATTTCTCTTCCATTAACGGACTAATGACACTTAATAAAGCCTGCTGAACAATTCTGTCTCGAATTGTTGGTATTTTCAACTCTCTTTGGCTGCCGTTTCTTTTAGGAATAATTACCTGTTTGCAAGCAAGAGGTTGATAGCTACCATCAGCAACAGAATTCATTAACTGATAAATATTAACCGTTTGATTCCCAGCAAAACTACTAATAGTTTCACCATCAACACCTGCACAACCACGTTTATCGGCAACCTTTTCCCAAGCACGTTGAAAATTATTGATATCTATAAATTGGCTAGAAATATTATTCATGGTAATTGGTAGTTGGTAATTGGTAATTGGGCATTCCTCCCTCACCCCGCCCTGACGGGCACCCCTCTCCCAAGCTTGGGAGAGGGAATGGGGGAGAGGGCATTATCTTGAACACCAACACGTTTTTTTGCATGATTTGATCTGGTTGATCTGGTTCCCAGGTTCAACCTGGGAACTAGGTTTCGGAGGCTCTGCCTCCTGCTACTGACAATGGTGCGAGAAGTTAGTTGAAACTGATATCTTGCACCATTCTCAAAAAGCTCCAAGAAACCCGGTTTCTAGTCGTGGAAGCATGAATATCTCGCTGTATAACCAACAAGAAACCGGGTTTCTGGCAATGGTGCAAGATGTGAGTTGAAACGCACTAAAATTCTTATTTAAGTAAGTTGGCGTTAAAAATCGTAATTAAGACAAGGGAGTAGGCAGTGGGCAGTAGGGGCAAGGCTTTGAGGCAAATTTACATTCTGTCATATAGCCCCGGTTTATTTCTGCTGACTTACTTAGTCGTCTTTAGACGACTTGGTATGTGAGCCTGGGAATTTATTCCAAGGCGGTGTTGATAATTGATAATTGATAATTGTTCATTGATAACTGTTCAACAATCCGATTTAATTCTCTTACCATCCAAGAATCAGCATCAGTTTCCAAAAACAATTCCAATAAAGTCTGGTAATACCATAAAGTTCCTTCTCTACCACCTTTAAATTTTCCCCAAGTTGCTTCACCATTCTGATATAAATCTCTCAAAATACTCCGAGCATTATGCAATTTGTCGGCTAACGACACTCTGCGAACAGAAACTGAAGCACCACGCAAATTATCAATATATTGCTGTTTACGTTTCTGCCAAGATGGTTTTGGAATAGTATCTGTATCAGTACAACCATCAACTATTTCCACAACTTTTGCACCAAACATATCAAAAATTACTTGACGGGTTGCTTTCCCTCCTTGATCTTCCACCGCATCATGTAATAATGCAGCTATGGCTTCATCTTCATCACCACCATCTTCTAAAACTAGTGCAGTAACGCTCAAAAGATGACTAATATATGGAATATTGCTTCCTTTTCTAATTTGGTTATTATGTAATCTAGAAGCATATATTAAAGCTTGTTCAAAACGATTAGTTAATAAAGTATTTTGTGTATTATTCAAATTCATTTCAATTTTTAACTGTGAAGTGTGTATGCTTGTTCCATTTCCTTTCTCATTCTGTCTCTTAAATCTAAAGGTAAAATCACCTCAACATTAGGACACCAAGCTCGCAAACGCATGACAATGTTATTATCATCAACTCGATAATAAATTTTGCAGTAAACATCATGCTCCGAACGAGATTGTACTGTAAAAATTAATTGCTTTTGCTTTATAGATGCTGTGGAAGTGTAAGATTTAATCAGCTTTTCTACCTGTTTGCGGGTAATTTTATCAAACATTTCATCTCGTTCGGTTCCTTCGATATAATTACCATAAAAATATCGATTAAATCTCAAAACTAATAACGCTTGCGGTTTATGAATATCAAATCCCCAAACTGCTGACATTTGCTCTTTAATTTCATCAGGATTTGGTGGATATTTACCGTGACATTTTGCTAAAAAGTGTTTAGGAATATTAGTATTATCAAAATTATCTGATAATTCATCTAATGCAATAATTTTATCAATGCGATAATCATACCAATCAATTCGACTCCAAGGATTATTTTTATCTCTATCTAACTGAGGAGTTTGTCCGTAAGCAAATAAATAAGGAGCGCGTTTATAATAGTAAATACAGACTGGATAAACAATATAATCAACTGCATCTTGAAATAGTTGTGCGCTGCGATAGTTTAATTTAACTAATGATATTTTATCTTTTTCCCAAATACTTTTTAATTTCTGTTGCAGTAGCTCTATATGTTCATTTAAACTTGAATGAACTATATACTCCGCATGGATAAAAAATCTTTGAATGCCATTAATGGGTTGTGAAAGATAATTATTAAAAGCCGATAATTCATCATTAGTGAATTGTTCTGAAGTAATTTCCCGATTTTCTACAGAATTTAAAAAAAGTTCTGGAAATTTATTTACTTTTATATATATAGTTTTGCTACTACATTTTTTGACATTTAACCAACCCAAATTTACTAAATATTGAAAATCGTGGTCTTTTAGATTACGACTGGTAACTGCAAATAAACGTCCTTCTGATAAAGATTTAGAAAACTTTTTATTGACAGCTAATGATTTTGCTTGTTGTTCTATATTGTGAGGTTGATTTTTAGTTATTCCAGCTTGAAGTAGATTTTTCAACTCATCACCTTCAAAAGAATAATATTTTTTTAGTGATTGACACCATTGATTCTCATCAATTTTTAGACTTGATTCAAACAACCACTGTCTTAGCTTGATAACACATCGACATTCATCTTTTACAAAAGTTTGGTTTACCTCAGATACAGGATGTAAGCTTGGTATCTTATCGCGTTGATGATATTTATGAGCATCAATGAAAAATAAATCGCGCCAATCTAAAAAAGTAAACTCTTCTTTTAAATCTAATTTAACTTCGTCGCTTTCATCCCCATAAATTGACCGTAAAATAACCCATAATCTTACTGCTTTTGCTAAATTTTGCTTTAGAGGACCCTTTGTTAATATCTTGAGAATTTCAACACTAGGAGGATAGTTAAAAGCTTCTCTCTTCATCGTGATTCCCCAATACGATAGATGTCTCTACTTTAACAGCAGGTGGAAATAGCATATTCCACTTTGTTGTTTAAATAATAATAATTCTGCTTTTTATTCATTACGGAAATATTATTATGGCAAAATTTCAAGAACGGTTTAATGCAAAAATGAAAGAATGGTACGAAAGTGAATATAGCAGCATCAAGCTTTTTACTACCGAATACCAAAGAATGCTTGCTTATTTATGGGCTTGTAGCGAAGCTAGAAAGTCTGAAGAAAACATTCTAGAAATTAAAGAGTTTGGAAGTGCAAATAGAAAAGCTATTGGTGATTCAAATTACGATCAATTGCTTCGTAACCGAGACTATTGCTGTGGTTGTGGAGAGACATACAGATTAGAAAATTTAGGTATTTGTGTAGAGTGCGACAATCTTTTTTGCTATCGTTGCAATCGTAAAAGATGCGGTTGTAATGGAGAAGTTGTAGGCTAGTACACCACGGCTTAAATAAGGCAACCATTAAAAATGGCTGAAAAGCTTAGAAAATCAAACTTCTTACTTCTTACTTCTTACTTCTTACTTCCGCCAAGCGGTACTAGTACAAGTCGGCGTAAATAAGGCAACCATTAAAAATAGCTGAAAAGCCTAGAAAATCAAACTTCTTACTTCTTACTTCTTACTTCTTACTTCCGCGAAGCGGTACTAGTGCCTTGTTTACCTTGCGTAGTGGTCGTATTTCTTGGCAGGAAGGAGAAGGCACAGCAGAAGAACCCTGGAATATTATTGTGCGCCCCCAGTAATAGAGGTGCGGGTTTACCGCAGTGGTGGCTACTCAATCACCTCCGAGCAAGGAGGAACCCACCTTAATTTTTATTTTTGGCAAATCGAAGCGGGAGCTATTTTCCTGGGGGTTCTGCCAAAACGTTTAAACCCTTATATATCAATAGTTTAGGCTTCATCAGTGTCAATTGATTTAGTTTTTTAATAGCAATTTGCTAGAAAAAAATCGGACTGCTGGCTTAACACCTGAAGATGAGAAAATATGGCAAGGTTATCAGTACTTAGAGCATCGCAGTGAGAATGGCAAAAGCTAGAGCTTTCTTAAAACTTAAGGAAACTCAAGCGTTGTGGGAGTAAAACATATATTAACTCAGCTCTGCGTAAACAGGTTTATCAGAGAGCAAGAGGGTGCTGTGAATATTGCTTACTTCCCGATATTGCAGCTTTCGCTCCTCACGAAGTCGATCATGTTATTGCTGAAAAACACGGAGGTTTGACCGAAGCAGAAAACCTAGCTCTTGCTTGCACCTTATGTAATAAACATAAAGGTAGTGACTTAACATCTATAGACCCCGAAACCGGCGATATTGTGCCGTTATACCACCCTCGAAAAGACCAATGGCGCGAGCATTTTAAAATAAAAGACGCTCTTCTTTATTGCTTTGAGTTCAAAAGCTCGCGTAACAATTAGATTGTTACAGTTAAATCAAAAGGACAAAATTGAAGAGCGTCAGTATTTGTTAGAAGCGGGAATATTGGATTTATAAAAGTATCAATATTGGTATACCGTAAACTATTAAGGCACGCACGAAAAAACTTGGCTGAACGAACTCATATTTCGTTAATATAAATAAGTTAGATAAAAATTCTCATCCAGTATGCAACATGAAGAAAAGTTATTGCAGCAATGCTTAGAAAACCTTGAATTATTACCGAATATCCAAATCACTCCAAAAAGTATACCAAATAAGCGAGTCGATAGTAAAGAAACAGGAATAATTACAATTCACAGTCCGTTAAAGTCGGTCGATTATATGTACGCTATTCAACCAGATGTCACCAGCACAACGGCTGAAGTTGTCATAGATTATTTGCTACTGAAGCAACAAAAACTAAATGAAAAACTTTTTCTTATCACTCGTTCTCTATCAGAAACTGCTATTGATAAGTTAGTAGCAAATAATATTGAGTTTATCGACACGAATGGTAATATTTATCTAAATAATTCAGCCGCATATATTTTTATTCGCAGAAAACATCTGTTTCAAGAAAAATCAGTATCAAATTCACAAATTACTTTCAATAATCTTAAAGTTATTTATGTTCTACTGAAATCTCCTGATATTTTAAGAGCATCATTGGAAGAATTGGCTCTTGCTGCTGGAGTAACATTCATAACGGTAAATGATACCTTGAAAAATTTGTATAAATTAGGTTATCTGCAACAGCAACGTGATGGTAAATATATTATTACTCGTTATAGTAAACTCCTAGAACGTTGGGAAATGGGCTATGCTGAAACTCTGCGACCAGAATTATTGCTTGGAACTTATACACCTACTTTAAGGAGTAAATTCACGGAAGTTGCGGATAACCTGATTCAAAAAGCCAAGGAAAATAACTTTCTAATTGGTGGAGAATTAGGAGCTGCAATCGCAACTTCTTATCTAATTCCTACAGGAGCAGTTCTATATGTTAAAGAAAATCATCAATTAATAGCTGAAGAACTGAAACTAAAGCCGAGTCCAGAAGGCAATATCATTTGTTGTCAACAATTTGGTTCCCATAATGCATATGATTATAATCAATCCAAACAAGTAGTAGTAGATCCGTTATTGATTTATGCTGAGTTGATGATGGAAAATAATGAGCGTCTGGAGGAAACGGCCAAACGTGTTTTTGTTAAATACATAGAGAACAGACAGCAAAATGCTTGAAGCTAATAATAAGCGAAAGCTAATTTTGCTGGATATGAAAAGTATAGTTGATAACTTACAGCTATCAATATTGTTAGTTGGAGCAGGTGCAAGAATTTTAGTTTTTGATAATCGGTATAATATTGAAGGTAGAGCGACAACAGACTTGGATTTTGCAGTAAAAGTTAATAATTGGTTGGATTTTCATACTTTAAGTACTGAGATGACTCAAGGAGCTAATCCTTGCTTTCGACACACAAAGATTCAGCATAGGTTTATACATATTTCAACTCACATTGAGGTAGATATAGTTCCATTTGGTGCTATTGGAGAGCCAAATCAAGAAATACAGTGGTCAAATGGGACGAAAATGAGTATAGTCGGTTTCAATGAAGCTTTCTCGACCGCAGAATCTTTATTAATCGAAGATATTGAATTTAAAGTTGTTAATCTCCCTACTTTAATTGTATTAAAATTGATTGCATGGAATGACAGAAAAGCTACAAAGGATTTAGAAGATATTTATTTTGTCTTAAAAAATTATAATGATGATAACCGCGTATTTGTAGAGCTAGTTGATGAATTATCTCAAGGGCTGGTTGAGTATGAAGAAACAGGAAGTTTTTTGATTGGACGTGATATTAGAAACAATTTTTCTTCGGCAACAATAGAGCAACTGATTAAGATTATTTCTCAAATATTACAAAAAAGAAATTCTCTATTTCCTCAATTGATTTCTCGTACAGTTGAGCCAGATGAATGGAATATTCGATTTGATACAATTGTGCGCTTTTTTGAAGCCTTAAACAAGGGAATAGGATGATTCAAACTCTACAGATTGAGACTATTAAGCTACGCCAAAATCCTTATATCACAGTACTTCCGGTGGATGGAAACCAAGAATAATATCTTCCTTCGGAACCCCAGGAATCCCCTTCTTTCATAAAATCCAAAGCTTTTTGCAGCCCTGGGCGGCTGTCCTTAGCACCGCTCATTCGGTCTTCAAATAAATTTCGCGAATCAATACCTGCGTTGAGCAATGCATCTCGCTGCAAGTCGGTTGTCTGACGGTCGCTATCACTCGCAACCCGCATATAGCCAACTAACATATCCGAAAAACCCTATATCCTTATTATCGGACACTACAACAATCCGACACTGTT
Source organism: Calothrix sp. CCY 0018 (assembly GCF_963920925.1). Lineage (NCBI taxonomy): Bacteria > Bacillati > Cyanobacteriota > Cyanophyceae > Nostocales > Calotrichaceae > Calothrix > Calothrix sp. CCY 0018. Next base: position 113,026 of record NZ_CAWUDI010000018.1, read on the forward strand.
TTTCGGACAGTATTAAATGAAGCTTGGTGTGAAACAATTCTCTCCACAGAACTTACTCCAGAAGAGCGTACCGACATCCAAATTAATTTGAAAACTTGGCAAGACGAGTGGAATGCAGATTTTAGTTTGGCGATCGCCGATAAGGAAGGAAATCTCGATTGGAAGGTTCCGGCCCGTAGATGGAACTGTGATACGCGCCCATCAACACGCCGCAGGGGGAAAAAAGGGGGCGAAGAAGATGAAAAGTTAGGGCGTTCTCGCGGTGGTTTCAGTACAAAAATACACATACGATGTGAAGGTTTTGGAAAACCGATAACTTTTCTTCTCAGCCCAGGTCAGCGAAACGAGTCGCTTTTTCTCGAACAATTGATGGAACAGGGCACTGTAAAGCGTTCTGGGCGAGGTCGTCCGCGCATTCGTCCCTTAAGACTGGTTGGAGATAAAGGTTACACGAGTCGTCGAATCCGTAATTATCTACGTCGTCGTGGTATCCGTCTTACTATCCCTCTTATTGTCTACTGAACCGCGTCGCGGTCCATTCAACCGAGAAGTTTACAGCTAAACCTAGAAGCCTTTTTACTGTATTAAAAGCATCTTCAATTCGCCAAGGTTTTTGGTATAAATCTGCGCTCCCTCAGCCCGTGGCTTCGAGATAAGCCGCCGAGACCGACATTCCAAAATAGATGCGTGCAACACCTTTGATCGCCCGGTGCATTGAAGCAAGATCGGTCAGGTAGCCCTGCACAACCTCGCCCAATTCTTTTTGAGCAAGTAGTTGACCTCCGTAACCCAGTTCCATTACAGTTTGAGCTTGAAAACGCCGTCCCGTAGAACCTTTTAAATTAGATGCTGTTTCTTTAAGTAGATTTTTAAGTGAGTCAGTTAATTCAATAGACACGGTCTATTGCACCCAAAATTATAACTATTTATAGTTCAATTTACTACCCACTCTCTAGAATGATTATCATTTTTATCTTTGATTATTTTATTTATTGGAAGTCCCTTAGATGATATTTTAGGGAATTTGTCCATTAGAAAGTTATTAATTCCGCTAATCTGATGCAAGTAAAATATGCTGCGTCTACGTACAACTTTCACGTCGCGCATCTCGGCTCAATGCCAACTTTATGTTCAACAACAAGCATGAATCCACTAATTTTTCCATGTGGTGCTTTAAATTGTTGCAAAGTTCTAATTCGTTCGTTTTCACTAATAAAATTAATAATTTCTGTTGCTAATGGAGAGCCTGTTTCTTTATCGAATACGCTGATAATGATTAAATTATCACTATGTTCTTCAACAAGCATCAGAAAGTTACAATAAGGATAATCGGGACTTTCAAAAATTACCTTACCTTCCTCCACTGCTTTACCAAAAAAGTTGATATTAACAACTTGACCATTCGGATATTTATTCTGATTAGTTTGTACCCATTGATTGTTAACAATTTTTTGGTTCAAAGTTGATGTAAATCTTTCAATTTCATTACCATCTTGGTCTAAGCGAATCCACTTACCTTCCCATATACCAGCAAATTTTGGTAAAACTTTAAAGTTCTTGAGTTGGATTTGATTATTTATTTCAAAATTAAGCGAATTTATCATTGATTTATTCATAGATATTTATACATAAATATTTAATTCTTTTTCATGCTTGATTGTCAGATTTAAAAACTACCAATAAATGTGCCAAGCGTCTTGCGAAAAAAAGCAGTGTCCTTGGAGCGTTATTCTCTCATCGCCAGGTTTAACAATTTGAAATGGAGGAACTCGGTGAAAATAAAGTCCGGACTGAAGCGCAAGCTGACCAGCTTGATAGGGATAAAAGGTTTTTTTTCTGGAATTGAGAAGTTTCTTAATTTCTGTCTGGGAAAGTCCACTCACCTCTGTATCATGCAAATCCCACATATCCAAACCGCAATTGCTGTTTGCGACCCTAACTGCTAATGTAAAAGTGATTACCTTATCTAAATTAATTTCTTTTAAAGTCTCTGAGTTAAGTAGCTTATACTGGCTATCGCAGTGTGGTGGACTTCCTACTCCCCAACTGGGATGCAATTTGTAATCATCATCCCAAATAAGAATATGAAACCCAGGCAAAGCTGATGTTTTTAAGTAATGCGTTGGTTTTTTAAATTTTTTTGCTAGTGCATTAGATAACTTTTCATATAGCCACCTGAAATGCTCGCGCATTATAGGATTGAAAACTTTTATTTTTTGTTCATATAATTTTAAGTTATCTGCCTTTGCTTGTTTATAAATTGGACTCCCTAATATAAAAAAAGGAAGCAATGGTTCTAGTTGTTCCCATAAATTTCTTATACTATAAATTTGGTAACGAACTTCTAAACATTCTGTTTCATTAAGCAGATTCACGTATTCTAGCATAGACATACCACTCAGATGATTTGTTACTCAATTAAATATTTGTAAATGTGGAATTAATTACCAGGGCTTAAAAGCTATTAGTTCCACCGCTCCACCGTTGGCAATTTGATAGAGATTTAAACTTTTATGGTTCTATTACTTTCCGCTTAAAGTTCTTTAGCTTTCGGATGCTAGCCGCTTCTAAATTTTGTTCTTCTGCCATCTGTTTTTGTCTATCGGATTTTGTAAGTCTTTCTACAATTGCATCTATCCAGATATCAGGTTGTTTGATGGCAGTGCGTAAAATTGTTTCAAATTGCTCCATCCAATGGTGAATTGTAGAAGCTTTATAAATATCTGAATTATAATTACACTTTAATACCAGTTGAGTCTCTATTTCAATTATATTCCAAGTAAGTTCCCGCCGAGCGATGCCAGTATAATTTGTAAATCCCTCAACTTCAAGTCCAAAAAACTTTAGATCCACACCAAATTTATCTATGTTAATTAGTGTTGTAATTAAAGGTGGACGACTAGGATCGCGCTTAATATTCAGTTGCTTTAGTAAGTGACTAAGAGGATAATTTTGATGCTCGTAACCATTCAAAAATACTTTTCTTATAGCAGTAAGATAGTCGCTAAAACTTTGGTTTTTAACTGAAAACCGCAATGGCAATACATTGGCACAATAACCTACTAGGTCTTTACCTCCTACACGAGATTGTCCAGCAATAGGAACACCAATTACTATGTCTTTTTGTCCCAAAAAATGATATAGTAATAGATTAAGTAGGGCTATCAAAGTCATCAACAAGGTACATCCATGGTGAGTACTGAAACTTTTTAGCTCCCGCAACCATTCAGCATCAATAATCGTCGTTTGCTCAACCCCAGCGTAAGTTTGAACGATGGGACGAGGATAATCTGTAGGCAACTCTAAGATGGGGATAGAATTAGCAAATTGTGCTAACCAGTAAGCTTTATCTTCTGCCATTTTCTCGGTGTGACTTTGCTGTTCTTGCCATTTGATATATTCGCTCAGTTGCATCGGTTCTTCAAGTTGGTAGGAAATTCCTTGAGATTCTGCGGAATATATTTTGCCTAAGTCATTAAAAATCACATCAATAGACCAGCCATCAATAATGATATGATGAGCAGTTAACACTAACTGATACAGTTGTGACTCTAACTTGATAATTTGCACCCGGAACAAAGGTCCAACGCTTAGGTTGAAAGGTTTGCGTGCTTCTTTTTGTAACCGCTCATCAACTTTAAACTTGCACTCATTACTATCCAAGTTTGAAAAATCAATTATCGGAATATCTATGTTCACATCAGGCAATATCTGCTGAAAATCTCCTTGAGTACTGATAATAGTTCTTAATGCCTCATGCCGATTTATGACTTTTTGCATTGCTTGTTGTATCGCTTTTAAGTTAAGCGAACCCTTTAGTCGTAGACTCACAGATTCATTGTAGGCAATTGAACCTTCTTCACTCATCTGCGCCAGAACCCAAAGTTGTTTTTGAGCCTCAGTCAGGGGAATCTTGCGTGCTGCTTCCGCTATAATCACGGACTGTGGGGGTAGAACTGCTAACTTTTCCGACTCAGTTTGAACGCATACAGCTTCTCTAAATCCGCTTTCTTTCAATAGTGTTTGCCATTGGGAAGTTGAAAGTAATGGGTAAGATGGTCGCAAATCTTCATCACAAAATTTCCACCATCCCTCGGTTAACCCAAATATTAAATCTAACCAACGCTGAGGAGATGTTCCTTCCATCAGCACTAGCAATCCCCCTGGAACCAACAACTGCAATACGTGCTTGAGTGATTGTCGTAAACTACTTGTAGCATGTAGCACGTTGGCTGCAATAATTATATCAAACTGATGAGGCGCAAATCCCTGTTTTTCAGGCTCTTTTTCGATATCTAAAACTTGATATTGAATGTATGGATAATCACTAAACTTTTGCTTAGCTTTATCCATGAATCGGGGGGATAAATCGGTAAATACATATTCCGTTTGTTTGGCTCGCAGGTGAGGTAGAATATGGGCTGTTGTTCCCCCGGTTCCCGCACCAATTTCTAGAATTCGCACCCCATCACCACCGGGCAGATTTTCCAATGCGATCGCAATTGTCCTTTGCACCAGAGTATTCATTATCCGAGCTACTGGTGAATCCTGATAAAGTTTAGTTAAGCTTGTGGAATCACCGTTAGGGAATAACAATTGTAACGGGTGACGTTTTCCTTGCAATACTTGTGCTAGTTCTTGACCGCAACGCTGTAGTAAAGATAGTTCTGCCTCCAAAGCAGAGTATTCCATTAAAATAGTTTGGACTTGTAACAATTGGTCTTGAATTTCCGGTACTTGCAGCACTTCCCATTGCTCGTCAACTTGAGTGAGTATTTTTTCTTCTACCATTATCGAGAGCAAACAACCTAGTAACCGTCGATGTTGGTTAACTATGCCTAACTGCTGAGCTATCATCGAAAATGTGAATTTTTTGCCTCGCTCAAACTTCCAACCCATTTGTTTGAAGGCTTTTAAAATATAGGTGAGACTCAAAGCCTCCAATTTAATTAATCCTTGTTGATAAGCTTCTAAGTCTTGTTGGGAAATTAATTGATTGTATTCGGTTGTGAGACGATGAATAATTTGTTTGGGGGTTAACTTTTCGATTGTTGCGCTTTGTTCTAGTGGGGTGGTATTAAATGATGATGCTAGACTTAAATGCTTTTGATTAGCTGACAATTTGCTCGAACATTTGAGCAAAAAACCTCCTTGTTGCAGTTCATCTATACTATCTTTTACTGCCTTAATTATGTAATCAATATCTGCATCGGTATGTGCTGTGGAAAGAAAACAGGTACGCCCTTCCCAGATATAAACACCCTTCTCCAGTAGATGATAGAATAGCAAATCCTGATTTTCCCAAAAGGCAAAACGAAACAGCGAACCAAAATGCTCGATGCGTATAGGTACATCCTTCTCTTCAAAGAAAGAATTAAGTGTTTGAGCTAACAAAGATGTACGGTGATTCAACTTTTCTTGAAGAGCAGCACCTTGTTTCTTAAGATGCTGGAGTACTGCCAAAGCTGCAACCATCCCTGCATGATTTTTATTAAAAGTTCCTCCGAAAAATATCTTTTGAGTCTGTGGATATGAAGCATCACCAAAGTTCCACAAACCACCATCAATACCGCTCATGTACTTGATTTTACCAGCTACAACTCCCATGGGAGTCCCACCACCGACAATCTTTCCATAAGTTACGATATCTGCTTTAATGTCAAACCAAGCTTGCGCTCCCCCTGGGTGTATGCGAAAACCTGTAAGAACTTCATCAAAGATGAGTGCTATTCCCGATACTTCTGTCAATTCTCTCAATTGCTGTAAAAACTTTTTAGGTTGTAAATCGGGTCGGCGACTCTGCACGGGTTCGACTAATACAGCAGCTAATTCCCTAGCATGAGCTTGCAAAATCTCAAGGGATTTTGGATTTCCATAATCGAGCAATAAAACGTCTTCAACTAAGTTCTGAGATACTCCCGAAGCAATAGGTATTGCTTTGATTTGACCTTTCGGTGCTGTAGCCAAAACTCCATCAAAATGACCATGATAAGAATTAGCAAATAAAGCAACTTTATTACGACCTGTTTCCGAACGCGCTAGACGTAGGGCTGTCATTACTGCTTCTGTACCTGAATTACAAAAAGCAACTCGCTCCATACCTGTCAGTTCGCATATTAACTGAGCTACCTCTCCCGCTAATTTGGACTGCGGTCCAATTTTTATACCTTGTTGTCTATGGTGCTTTTCCAGTGCTTCAGTCACAAACTGCGGATCGTGACCAAAAAGAAGCACGCCGAAGCCCATAGTTATATCTACATATTCATTAGCGTCTATATCCCAAAATCTTGACCCTTGCGCTCGCTCTCCGACGATGGGATAAAGCATCTCCTTAATAGAGGGGCGGAATCCAAATATACCTCTACTATCAGCTAATACCGAACGATAAGCTTCTGCTCTTTGCTTGGATTTTTGCGTTTTATTGGTATATCGGACTACTAGCTCTTCTAAGTGGCGCTGTTGCTGTGGATTTAGTTGCTTAACTTGATTGGTCGCAACTGGCTGGCAAGAAAATGGCTCAACACGAGCATCTGTTTTTACCGGCTGAGTTTTTTCGACGCTTTTACTAACATCAACCCTAGCTACAGTTGCTTGTTCTGGGGACGGAGAAACTTCGGTTTTAGTCACTCTATTTTGTAAGATTTCTAACTGCTGAGACATTACCTTTAGTTGCTGGCTAATAATTCGCTCTAATGCTGTTTCGGGCAATGTTCCAGTTGAGGTGGGAATTGGTATACTATCAAAAGTTGGTTCTGGAAACTCTATCTTGGAGGTCAGTTGCTCCCTAGGTTCTGGCTCGGATTTCGCTGCTGATTTTTCTGGAGGTAAATTTTGATTAATGCAGGTTGCTAGCGCTTCAATGGTTCGATATTCTTCAAATAACTGGCTAATCGCAATCTTGATCCCATAGAATTTTTCAATTGCTGCGATAACATCAATAAGGATAAGCGAATCAGCCCCCATTTCTAAAAAAGGCGTATAAATATCTACTTCTTCCAGTGGCAATTGCAGTATATTCCCTATTAAATAACGCAATCTTGACAAAATCTGCTGCTTGGTGTCTTTATTTACGTCTTTTGGTTCTTGGGATACTTTTGCACCTAATTTCTGTTGGCTCATGACTTGAGAGGAATCTTTAATCCAGTAACGTTGACGTTGGAAGGGATAGTATGGAAGTGATAACCTCCAAGGTAAGTAGTCTTGCTCAAATCCGATCCAGTTGACATCCACTCCCTGCACGTACAAAGCAGATAAGCTCAAAAGCAATGCTTGCCAATCTTGTTTTTCTGGAGTTAGGGAACAGAGCCAAGTTGTATTCAAAAGGCATTTTTGACCGATTCTTGAGAGGATAGGCTTGCAACCGATTTCTAAAAATATTTTATAGCCTTGTTCAAACAAAGTATTTATCCCCCCCATGAAATTCACTGGCTTCCTGGTATGCTCTTGCCAATAATTTGCATCGGGAATAAAACCAGAAGGCAGAATTTCGCCGTTCAAATTAGAAATCAAGGGTAAGTTTGGAGTTTTAAACTGTACAAAACTTGTCAATTTTTCATAATTATCCAGCATCGGTTCGATGAGTGGAGAGTGAAAGGCGTGAGAAACTCGTAATTGTTGAGTTTTAATTCCTTCTGCTTCTAAGCTGGTTACTACTTGCCGAACTTTTCCTCGCTCTCCGGAAATGACAATATTTTCAGGACTGTTAATTGTGGCGATGGAAATTTCTTGTGAATATGGTTGAATAGCTGCTTCTACTTTATTAAGCTCGGCAAATACAGCAACCATTTCACCAGTTTGGGGCAAAGCTTGCATTAAACTAGCTCGTTGAGCAACTAATTTCAGCCCTTCCTCAAGGCTAAATACCCCCGCAACACAAGCAGCGACATATTCACCCAAACTATGACCCATTACCACATCAGGAGTTATACCCCAAGATTGCCATAATTGTGCAAGGGCATATTCAATGGCAAATAAAGCGGGTTGGGTGTAGGCGGTTTCGTTTACAAGAGAACTTTCACCCCCAGCTGGATATAAAATCGATAGCAAGGGCTTTTCTAAATAAGGACGTAGAATTTCGTCGCAGCGTTCTAGGGTTTTTCGGAAGCTGGGTTGGGTTTCGTAAAGTTGACGACCCATGTCTACGTACTGGGAACCCTGACCCGTGAATAAAAATGCTATTTTTGGGCGCTTGCGACCGACTACCTTGCCGTTAAATAATCCAGATGTTTGTTTTTTATCAGTAAAATTACTGAGGTGATTCACCAACTGTTGATGTGACTCAGCTACAATTGCCAGCCGATGAGAAAAATGCGATCGCCCGGTATTCGCAGTAAAACAAACATCTGTTAAAGATAGTTCGGGATGGCAAACTAAGAAATCCGCATAACGTTGCGCTAGTTCTTTTAAAGCGGTCTCGTTTTTAGCTGATAATGTGAGAATATGGTGGGTATTATTCCTTTCAATTAGTTGCCGACTCTGTTCCGGTGCTGCTTCTAAAATCACATGACAATTAGTGCCACCGAAGCTAAAACCACTCACCCCTGCTAAACGGCTATCGCCAATTTTAGCCCATGGCTGACATTGGGTGGGAATAAAAAACGGCGTTCCCTCTAAACCCAGATGGGGATTTAACTGCCGCAAATGTAGGTGGGGGGGAATTTCCCCATGTTGTAGCGATAACACCACCTTAATCAAACCCGCTATTCCGGCTGCTGGTTCCAAATGGCCGATATTTGTCTTTACCGACCCAATTCCACAGAGCTGATCGGGGGAACGTCCTTGCATCAAGACTGCCTTTAAGGCTCTAATTTCAATTGGATCTCCCAAAGCAGTGCCAGTTCCGTGGGCTTCAATATAGCCAATTTCTGCTGGTGCAACACCGGCGTTTTTCAAAGCTTGGCGAATTACTGCTTGTTGAGCCAAGCCATTAGGTGCAGTAATACCGTTACTGAGTCCATCATGATTAACTGCCGAACCCTTAATAACCGCCAGGATACGGTCTTTATCCAAAATGGCATCGCTCAGACGCTTGAGAATCGCAATCCCACAACCTTCTCCCCTAACATAACCATCGGCACTAGCGTCAAATGTTTTACACCGACCATCAGGTGCCATCATTCGGGTTTGGGAGAAGGTAATTGTCATGTCTGGCGATAGCATCAGGCTCACCCCTCCAGCAATGACCAAGTTGGACTCGCCACTCCGCAAACTTTGACAAGCAGAGTGAATGGCTACTAAGGATGAGGAGCAGGCTGTTTCTATAGCCATACTCGGTCCATGCAGATCCAATAAATAAGATAAGCGATTGGCAGCAAGGCTCAATGTCAAACCGGGGGCATTATGACTATTAATGTTGGATAAATCCTTACATAAAAACCTACCATAGTCATAGTTACCAATTCCAATAAAAACCCCAGTTTGGCTACCCGCTAGACGTTGTGGTACGATTGCTGCATCTTCCAAAGCCTCCCATGCTACTTCCAAAACTAATCTTTGCTGGGGGTCCATGCGTTCAGCTTCCCCAGGAGAAATTCCGAAAAAACCCGGATCGAATCGATCGACACAATCCAAAAAACCACCCCAACGGGTGTTCATTTTGCCTTTTGTAGTTGGATCGGGGTCATAATAGGCATCAACATCCCATCTATATGAAGGTACTTGGGCGATGGCATCGATACCATTACGCAAAAGTTTCCAGAATGATTCGGAATTGTTAGCATTGGGAAAACGGCAACCGATGCCGATAATCGCTATAGGTTCCACTTTTGACCTCTGGGTTAGGTATATTATAAGATTATTTTCCTTGACCAAAACAAGCGATTACGCCAAGACTTGTATTTCCCGTGCTATGTGCCCGGATAAAGCCTCAATAGTGGGGTATTCGTACACAAGGGTCGGAGCAAGTTGATATCCCACCCAAGCTTCTAAATCCCCAATCAGAACAGTTCCTTCTGCCGATGACAAACCATAACGCTCAAAGGGAACGTTGATTTCGATTTCCACAGGCTGCATTTCCAGCAGTTCAGCTAGATAAAATATTAACCAACTTTGAATATCCCCTGCTTGAAACTGCCCCTTGTTGGCACTTCCACTATTGATTATACCGCTGGTCGAATCTTTGGTATCCTTTCGTGGCAGAGTTGCTATCAATTGGCTGTAACGCTTCATTGCTTCTGCTTGAGTAATACCTTTATATTGATTCCACGCTTGCCATTGAATATATTTGCGCGGATGTAAAATTGGATTCGGTTCAAGCTCAGCACAATCTCCTTCGGTTGCCTGTTTTTCTAAGCCGTAAATTTCTAGTTGTAGTTTACCTTCAGGAACATTTACACGACCAAAACGAACAAAATTAGACATTAGTTGAAATTCTACTTCAGTTTCATCTAAATCATGCCAATCTCTAACTACATTATGTCCGTAATTATCGCGTCCTGAAACTAAAATACAAAAATGCCTTTTGATGTTATGTCCATTTTCATCAATAAAATCTCTTTTAGTGCGATAGGGATAAACCTGGGTACTCGGACGGACATAACGTCCAATAATTGCCAGACGACGGCGATTCGATTGATTTGGCAATGAGCCATGCATTACACTTTCAGTAAAAATAACCGCTTGACCGGCTTTGACTGGCACTGATTCTACTTCCCAGTCATTTTGATCGAATTCATAAGACAAAGAGTATTGCTGCTCTTTTTGCCAAACTGTTTTATGGGCACTGATTCCAGCAAACACACCCTCAGACGCAGAAACGCTCCCCTTCAATATTTTAAATATTTGCTGATGCGAGCCATTAGCGAAACGTATACAACCATTTTCAAGGTCGGCATCTTCAAGTGCTACCCATACAGTTAAATTTAAAGGGTCTTCATCGGTCGAATAAACTAAGGTTTTCTTCTTAAAATCTATGTCGCTAGATGTATAGAATTCTTTTGCTTGATGCCATTTTATTTCTCCTTGTCCCGGCATTTTACAAAAAACATTAGTATACCAAAGTAATAAATTTTCTCCAGCTATTTGATTTAATTTTTGAATTAAATTAGTCCGCTTAAAAAGTGTATATATTGGTTGATGAAAAAGATGATGGTCGCGGGGAGTTTCTAGGTTATAGACATTATTATAAAAGGTGATAATTTGCTGACCATCTGCTTCTTTGATTGTGCGGCTATTGGTTTCTAAACATTCTTTAACTGCGGAAATTTCTGCTGCTGAAAAAATATCAACAGGACCGACCCATCCTTTTTCTTGAAAATGTTTAATATTAGCTTGAGTTAACACAAATCTATCTCTCTTTTTATAATACTGCTGTTAATTTATGGAACGTATCTGGAGTCAACACATCCAGCGTATTATTCAATAATTTTTGGCGGCAAGCCTGACGCGCAATCTTGCCACTGGATGTCTTAGGAATAGTTGCCGTTTTTATTAGTACAATACTATGAACCCGAATGTCATGTTCTACTGCTACTGCTTGACGAATGTTGCCGACGACTTCATTTATATCTAGCCGACGCAGATAACTCCGCTCTACTTCTTGAACTACAACTAATTTTTCGGAACTTTTAAATTCTACTGCAAAAGCTGCCCCACAACCGCAGCGCAATGCCTGATGACTATTTTCAACAGTTAATTCAATATCTTGAGGATAATGATTGCGTCCTTGAATGATTATGATATCTTTGAGCCGCCCTGTAATGAATAACTCGCCATTTTTAATAAAACCTAAATCACCTGTACGCAGAAATTGTTTGTCAGTACTACCAAATAGGGTTGCTTGAAAGGTTTGCTGGGTCTTTTCTGGGTTTCTCCAGTAACCTTGAGCTACAGTAGAACCCGATACCCAAATTTCCCCTACTTGCTCTTCTCGACATTCCCTTAAAGATTCGGGATCTACAATTAAAATTTTCGTATCAATTTCGCTGCGTCCACATCCAACTAAAGTTTGCACATTCTGTTGATTTGCTTTAGCCTCTACTATCCGATTTCGTAATAGTGCATCTGTATCAACTTGCAAAAAAACAGGCATATCTTGTTGACGCACCGCAGCCACTTTCAGGGTTGCTTCTGCCAAACCATAACCAGGACAGAAAGCAGTTAAATCAAACCCGCAAGGTTTAAAGGTTTGTGCAAATCTTTGTAAGACATCTGCTCTAACTGGTTCGGCACCGTTTAAAGCCATCTGCCAACTGCTTAAATCTAAACTAGTTTTTTGCTCCGAGGTTATTTTACGCACGCACAAATCGTAGGCAAAATTTGGAGCGCCACTATGAGTAGCTTTGTAAATCGAAATCGCTTGTAGCCATCGTACTGGTTTGTGTAGAAAAGAGACAGGGGACATCATGTAACAGGAAAAGCCTTTATACAAAGGTTCGATGACTCCATAGATTAGCCCCATATCATGAAAGGTTGGCAACCAAGTGACAATGGTACTATTGATATTGTGATTCCATCCCAAATCTAGATCCGCACAATTAGATAGCAGATTGCCGTGGCTAACCATTACTCCCTTGGGAGTACCTGTAGAACCAGAGGTGTATTGTAGAAGGGCTAATGTATCCCTATTGACAATTGGTTTCTGCCATGAGTCTGCCAAATTTATGTCAATTTTATCGGTGGTTAGCCATTTTAACTTGGCTAAGTCTGGGTTTTCTCCTAACCAACGCTGACTATTAGCTAAAACAAATGTATTTGTCAAGGCAAAGGTAGCTTCTGCATCTGTTGCAATCCCCAATAATCTTGAGATTGACTGATTCCCACGGGGAGGATAAACGGGAACGGCTACAACCCCTGCGTAGAGGCATCCGAAAAAAGCGCTAATAAATTCTAAACCAGGGGAGTAAACTAGTAAGGCTCGTTGGGAGCTAGCGTTAAAACTCTGAAGTTTCGAGGCGATCGCCCGTGCCAATCGCTCTAATTCTTGATAATATAAGGTATCTGCCTCTACGTCTCCATCCTTAAGAAAGGTATAAGCTTTCTTATCTGGCTGGTATCGCGCTCTTTGTTCCAATGCATCTACCAAAGTAGAAAATTCCATAACGTTATTGTCCTATCAACCGGCTAACTCCAGTAGAAAAGTTTTTCGCGATGCTTTGAAAATGCGAGAAATCCACCAACAGTTATCCGACGACGAGAACCTTCAACCGCAGAAACACGATGTAAAATTCTACCTGCATCAAATACAACTAGAGAACCAGCTTCAGGACTAAGATACATTTTGTCATAGTTTTCCATCACATCGGCAATCAACTTGCCGTTTACCAAACCATTCTTCTTGGTTCCACCATGTTCTTTATCCGGCCACTGAGTCTGCGACCATTCTAGATCGTAAAGAACCAATTCTCCTCCAGTATCAGCAGCACTCAATACCACAAAATAGCTGAGATGATCTTCCGGTTCAACTATAGTTTCCAGATGACGATATCCAGGCGTACAATGCAAAAACTGATTTTCAAAATGCCAGCCCATATCCTGCCCTGTCTCTAATACTCTAATTGTAGTTGGAGTATAAGCGTAACCAGAAGGAGTCACAGGTAGCTCAACCGGACTTTCACCAGACATTGCACCGAGTACTTCAATTAACCGTGTCTCGAAATCAGTCCCTTGACTAAAAAGTTGGCGGCAATATTTACGAAAATCAATTGCTTCTTGACAGTATTTGGTTATATCCTCACCGTATACGTATAATGCTGGTCCATAAATCAAAATATCCCCAAAAGGCGACCCCGGAAATTGCTCTTTGCGCGTTAGCTGACTGACTACGTTGGATATTTCTTCTTGAGAAAAGAAATTCTTTACGATCATACCATTAATCTGGCGATCACAAATACCTCTAATCCCCTCTGGATACTTATGGATTTCACTGACATCTATTTCAACAAAGTCATATAGACACTTCGCTACAGGTGATTGAATCATGAATTAAGTAAATGGGGTTGAGAATCGTAATTATGAGGAGAAAGTGGTTCGCTCCGAATCAGGTTTTGAGTATCTACTCTATTAAGGCTTTGTTACACGAATATCTCTGAATCCTTGCCAACCCGCACACTTTTATCATTGACTAGCTTAATAGATAAATCTTTTGATTCGCAAGAAGACTGATGTATTTATGCAGCAAAGCCTCCATACATCGGGTTCGTTTTTCAAAACTAACTAGATGTATATAATCTTAAATCAAATTTTAACTGGCACTAATTGCGCTACCGATGTGGCAACTGCTGGTGCAATACGTATCCATCATTGAAGCTACCATTGGGTTTAGTTCGTATTGAGTTTTTAAACCATTTATGTACTCTCTTACATCACCTTCAGTAACATCAAAGCCCTGTTCTTTTGCAAATTCAGCAACTTTTGTAATTGTAGCTTCTAATTTTTCTTGTGCACTAGCACCCTTGATGTCGGCAAAGCTTTGGGCTAACTTTTGAGCGCTTCCCGATGCGTTCGCTACCAGATCATTATTTTCTGTGGACATCGATTTCATGAATGTAGTTAATTGCGCTAAAGACATTTTATTTCTCCGATTATTGAGTGGTTTACGTAGCTGGCGTTGCGGTATTATCAAGAACACATTTTCCTTTCCTATAACTAGAAAGAGTTTTTAATTAAAATGTGTTTCTGAGTGAAAAAATTTTAAATTGTTGTCTGACTTTTACAAATTAAAGTTTAAGCAAATCTAATTCATAGCTAAATTCAGCAATGAAACCTTTACTTTAATATGCACGATATGCCCTACAACTTCTGTAATACTAGAACACACTTTCTCTGCTTTATACGACAATACACATATTTAGCGATTCCCTAATAAAACAGATTACTTTTACAAACAACATGTATCACATCTCACTAGATATATCAATAGCAAGAGCCAGTTTATTACGTTCTATCTCCAAGATATTTGTAATAATTAATACTAATTTATGGTTTAAGCTTATAGCTATATATCTTTTTTTTGCTTAAGCTTGTAACTATACATCACTATTTAACTAAACCAATACAAGTATGTATAAAACATACAAGTATTTTCTTGATTATCAGGAGTTATTACTTAAAAATTTGTTGAGATGAAAATTTTACCTGAAAAAAACTTAACATAGTAAAGTAATAAATATTGCTAATTTTTTATTCCGGATTTATACGTAAAGCATTAATAAGTTAAGTATTACCAAACAATCTAAAGAAATATTAAAATAAATATCGGTTTGGATTTATTTTGTGGTTAATATGGAAACGAAATATTATTTTAGGTTTGGAAAAAATTAGCTGTGGCATATACTAATAGGACTTATGCAATTGTCTTAATACAAGGATGGTGCGTGAGACAAAAGCCCTTATTTTTCGCTTAAAATCAGCCGAAGTCTCAGGCACCCTACAAGAAAAAGGTGCGCCGTTGCGTAAGTTCTGACTAAAAAAGGATGAATTTTATTTGATTGATAATCGAATCTCGTGTATAAACTTTGTTGTAATAATATTTGTAAAATCTAAATATATACTCGGATTCAGCAACCGCGAAAAGTTGACGTTGGAACATTAATTTAAGCAAATAATAAGATGTAATAGTGTATATAACTGAGTTAAACAATATTTTAAAGCTGGTTATGAAGCGAAAATGGAAGCTTTAATATCATCAGGTTGAGATTATAAGTGTTGATAATTAAGCAAAAAAACGGCAAAAATTAAAAACATTTAAGTCTAAATATAGGTAAATATTAGGCTTTGCTTAGTGCGGCAGAAAAATAAATGATAGAACAAACGAAATTAATACTAAAGTTATGAAAATAGAAGCATTAGCAAATAAGTGGCTGAGCTTTGACGTAGAGTTAGCCAGCGATTATCCAGATGGTATCGATCAAATTATTCAAGGTGAAATAGATGGAATAGTCCTCAAAAAAGCCTTTTCAAAAGCAGAAATGTTAGAAGTTAAGCAAAAACTTCAGAACGAACTTAACGAGCAAGAACCCGTGGTATACGGTACAACACTTGGTTGTATTCTGATGGCGGCAGATAATGATATTGAAAGATATTTCCAAAGTGCAGACAGATTTAGAGAAAAGTTAAAGAGACTGTTTAACAAAAGTTTTGAGGCAAGAATTGAAGGAATATTAAGTAAAATTTCAGGTGGAAGAAAAGTAGAGGTAGCAAAAAAAAATGAACAGCAGAATTATACTCCTGCTACAATTAGATTTGTCCATCCATATCTAGGAGGAATAGGCGTACATAAAAATAATGATTTTATAGATAAGCCATATTACAATCATTTAAATAAAATTACAAAATTAGTAAATGCTCTCAGCTATTTTGTAATTATTAAAAAGGCAGAAAAAGGCGGAGATTTAGTACTTTATAATTTATCGGATCGACAGCCGATGACTTTGACAAAGGATTTAAATTTAGAAAGTTATTCAAAAACATATATTAGCCCCGATATTGGAGATATGGTTGTTTTTCATGGGGGAAATATAGTGCATCAAATTACAGATGTTAAAAGCGATGAACCAAGGATTACTATTGGTGGTTTCTTAGCTATGTCCAAAGATGAGCAAAAAATTCTCTATTGGAGTTAATTATAATAGGATGAAAGTTTTTGCAAGATGTAGATAAAAAAAGGAAATAATTTAGGTGTTTCGACTTTCAAACGAGCAAAAACATTTGTGGTTATTACAGCAAGGTGAGAAAAATTTACCTTACCGTTGCTGCACTGCTGTTCTCATTGAAGGAATTCTCAATATCGAGGTTCTCAAATCTACCTTACAAAACGTGCTTAATCGACATGAAATTCTACATACCACATTCAGAAGTTTACCAGGAGAGATTATTCCTCTTCAAGTCATAAGTGATGGCAGCCTACCTCCGATTTACGAATATGATTTAAGTGATTTAGATCCATCCGGGCAGACAATTGAAATCGAAGAAATATTTAATAATACGAATCAGCTGCATTTCGATTTTGAAAAAGTTCCAATTTTATACGTATCCTTAATTATTCTGTCGTCAAACAAGCATATATTGCTTTT
This sequence comes from Calothrix sp. CCY 0018, assembly GCF_963920925.1. Classification (NCBI taxonomy): domain Bacteria; kingdom Bacillati; phylum Cyanobacteriota; class Cyanophyceae; order Nostocales; family Calotrichaceae; genus Calothrix; species Calothrix sp. CCY 0018. The sequence continues at coordinate 130,035 of NZ_CAWUDI010000018.1, forward strand.
AGGTTTACCGTCTCTGTGTGCAGATAGAGTTACTCTCAACAACTTAGTCCATGAAATTAGTTGTGATTATGCAGGGTTGTCAGAACAGCTTTATAAAGAACCGATACAATACGTTGATTACGCTGAATGGCAACATGAATTATTGACAGCAGAAGATACCATATTAGGAAGAAATTATTGGCGAAAGCAAAATATTTCTAATATTTTAACTAATATTTTAAGTTTTAAAATACCTGGAGAAAATCAGTCATCATTATCACAAGAATTTCAACCGAAGTCGATTACAATTACCATTAATTCTAACATAGGAAAGAAGCTGAAATTCCTTGCACAAGAGTATAATACTTCTATATCTGTATTCTTACAAACTATCTGGCATATATTATTATGGCGGTTGACAGGAGAATCAAATTTAATTATTGGTGTAGCATATGATGGTAGACCATATGAAGAATTAGAGAAATCATTAGGATTATTCGCTAAGTATTTACCGATTCATGCTAATTTATCCGAAAACTTGCAGTTTTCCGAAGTTTTAAAACAAGTTGATCGATCTACAAATCAGCAATATAAATGGCAAAATTATTTTAATTGGGATGAAATAGCTGGATATGATACAAATGTATCTTATTTCCCAGTAAGTTATAATTTTACTTTATCGGATAAATATTTTACAGAACATTTAGTTTTTTCTGTATATAAACAGTTTATATGTATTGATAGATTTAAATTAAATCTTTCTTGTTTATTAAAAAAAGATAACGAAATTATAGCTGATTTTTACTACAATTCAAATTTATTCTCAGAAGAAAATTTAAAAAGTTGGGCGGAACAATTTCAAACATTTTTAAAAAATGCAATTGAAAATCCGTTTTGTACAATTAGTCAGTTAGAAATTCTTAGGGAACCAGAGCGACAAAAATTGTTGTTCTGGTGCAATCATACAAAAACTAATACTAATCACGACAAACTTGAATGTCTACATAAACTGTTTGAAAAACAAGCAGATATCACACCAGATAATATTGCTGTTGTATTTGAGAACCAGCAGTTAACTTATGCCCAACTTAACCAAAGTGCGAATCAATTAGCACGGTATTTGCAAGGTTTGGGAGTAGCACCGGAAGTGCTGGTGGGAATTTGTATGGAGCGCTCTGTGGAAGTAATCATCGCTCTGCTGGCTGTGCTAAAAGCAGGTGGTGCTTATGTTCCACTCGAACCTCGGCTGAATAAAGAGCGTCTGGATTTGATTTTAAAGGATACCCAGACAACATTGATATTGACTAAGCAGTCGTCAGCTTTAAATCTTCCTGAACACAAAGCATCTGTAGTTTTCCTAGACACTGATTGGGATGCGATTGCTCAAGGAAGCTGTGAAAACTTGGTTAGTCGAGTTACCCCAGCTAATTTAGTTTATCTACTCTACACCTCCGGTTCAACAGGAAAACCTAAAGGAGTTGCTGTAGAGCATCGACAGTTGTTTAATTACCTTTATGGTATTTTAGATCAAATAAATCTGCCCAATGGTGCTAGTTTTGCTTTAGTTTCTACCTTTGCAGCAGATTTAGGGAATACAGTAATTTTCCCGGCTTTGTGTACGGGTGGTTGTCTGCACGTAATTTCTGAGCAACGAACATCTGACGCAGATGAGTTTGCTGCTTACTGTCAAAATCATGGCGGTATTGACTGTCTTAAGATTGTTCCGAGCCACCTTAATGCTTTACTAAACTCTTGCCAAAATCCGGCTAAAATTCTACCCCAACATCGATTAGTTTTGGGTGGGGAAGCTTTGAGTTGGGATTTAGTTGAGAAATTGCAACGGTTAGCCTCCGATTGTACAATTATAAATCACTACGGTCCTACAGAAGCTACGGTTGGAGTACTTACTTATCAAGTGGAAAACTTGAGAAGGGATTATTATTCAGCTACGGTTCCCTTGGGAAGACCTCTTACCAATACCCAAATCCTGATTTTAAACAAACATCTGCAACCCGTTCCTATCGGTATTCCTGGTGAATTGTACATCAGTGGTGCAAATTTAGCACGAGGATATTTTAATCTACCAGAACTAACCAAAGAAAAATTTATTCCCAATCCGTTTGAGAATAAACAAGCACAAAACCGTCTTTATAAAACAGGAGATTTAGCTTGTTTCCTCAGCGATGGTAACATTGAGTTTCTAGGTCGGATTGACCATCAAGTCAAGATTCGTGGCTTTCGCGTCGAGTTGGGAGAGATTGAGACAGTACTGCAACAACACCCAGCAGTACGAGAAACCGTGGCGATCGCCATAGATGACGAGCGGGGTGAAAAGCGTCTGGTAGCGTATGTTGTCCTACATCCAGGGCAAGGATTACCGGATCGACTCCGCAGCTTTTTGTTGGAAAAACTGCCCGACTACATGGTACCATCAGCCTTCGTGACGTTGGACGCTTTGCCCCTAATGGTTAATGGTAAACTAGACCGTAACGCACTACCAGCACCAGATTGGACGCATCCGGAATTAAAAGCTTCCTTTATCCCACCTCGTACCCCAGAAGAACAACTATTAGCGTCGATTTGGGCGGAAGTTTTGGGTGTGGAAGAAGTGGGAATAGAAGACAACTTCTTTGAGTTGGGTGGAGATTCAATTCTGAGCATTCAAATTGTGGCTAGAGCGAAGGAAGCAGGACTTTCTCTAAACCCCATGCAGCTATTTCACCATCAAACTATCACTGAATTGATTTCAGCAGCAACTAAGACTCCTCTATTACAAATAGAGCAGGGGTTGGTAACTGGTGAAGTACCTCTGACACCCATTCAGCGTTGGTTCTTCGAGCAGAATTTACCAGAACCGCATCATTGGAATATGTCGATTTTGCTGGAAACTCCACCTAATGTAAACATCAAGTGGTTGCACCAAGTCTTAGAAGAATTGAACCAACATCACGATACATTACGTTTACGGTTTGAGCGAGTGGGTGATTCTTGGCGGCAAATATATACTAACTATAAAACAGTCCCCCTATCTGAGATAGATTTGTCAAACTTGCCGTTAGTCCAACAAACCAAAGCTATTGAGACAGAGATTGCTAAGCAGCAGAAAACGTTGAATTTGTCAACTACAATAGTGCGGGTTGTTTTGTTTAATCTTGGTGATAATCAACCAGGGCGTTTGGCAATTATAATTCATCATTTGGTAGTGGATGGTATATCTTGGCGTATCTGGTTAGAAGATTTTCAGAAAGCTTACCAACAGCTTAGTTTGGGTAGAGCCATCGAATTAGGAGTTAAAACGACTTCTTTTAAATATTGGGCGGAAGGTTTGAGTATCTATGCTCAATCGAATGCACTTCAAGAAGAGTTGGATTATTGGCTACAAAGTAGTTTCCGCGAAGTCTCTCGATTGCCTAAAGATGATTTTGAGCAGCCAAACACCGTTGCTTGTGCCCGTACCGTTTCCGTATCGCTTAGTGTGGAAGATACGCAGGCTTTATTGCAAAAAGTTCCAGCAGTGTATAAAACTCAGATCAACGATTTGTTGTTAACAGCTTTAGCATTAACCTTTAAGCAGTGGACTGGAGAAAACACGTTACTTGTTGATTTAGAAGGACACGGACGGGAACTACTTTTTGATAATGTGGATGTGTCGCGCACCATTGGCTGGTTTACTACTCATTTCCCCGTTATATTGGAGTTATCTGAGGAAGCAGAGTCTCATGGGATTGGCTTGGCTGTAAAATCAGTTAAAGAGCAACTGCGGCGTATTCCTAACCGTGGTATCGGCTATGGTTTGCTGCGCTATCTAAATGAGAACCCAGAAATTACTAAGCAATTGAAAGCTTTTCCTCAGCCTGAAGTTAGCTTTAATTACTTGGGACAATTGGATAGAGTGCTAACAGAATCAACACCATTTCGTTTGGTGAAAGAGTCTACAAACTCCGAGCGCAACCCTCAAGGAAAGCGAACCCATTTAATTGCCATTGATGGTATAGTTCTCGACGGCAAACTCCAATTAAACTGGACTTATAACCAGAATATATATAGATGCTCGACAATTAAAAATTTGGCAGAGAATTTTATCGGTATACTTCAACAAATCATCTGTCACTGTCTAACTTGTTCGAGGGACTTATCACCTGATGATTTTGAGCTAGCTGAGTTGAACCAAAAACAGTTAGCGAGACTCAGTAGCAAATTTGGGATTGACAATATCGAAGATATTTATTCCCTCTCACCTCTACAACAAGGCTTGCTCTTTCATAGCTTGTACTCACCAAAGTCAAGAATGTACTTCCAGCAAAAGATTTTTACCTTGCAAGGAAAATTGAACATTCCGGCTTTTGTGGAAGCATGGCAAAAGGTAGTAAATCGATACCCCAGCTTGCGAACCATCTTTATTTGGGAAGAATTAACACAACCGCTCCAAGTTGTTTTAGAAGGGGTAGAAATATCTTGGGATATGCAAAACTGGTGTCAGATGTCTTTTACCAAACAAGAGCAACAATTGCAAGCTTATCTCCAAGCAGATTTACAGCAGGGTTTTTCCCTTAGCGATACACCTCCAATGCGGTTGTCATTAATTCAAACTGCTACAGATATTCATCAACTGATCTGGAGTCATCACCATTTAATATTAGATGGTTGGTGCAATTCGATTATCTTGAAAGAGGTCTTTAGCTTTTACGAAGCATTGAGTAACAATGAGGAATTATACCTTGAATCAAGTCCTCCTTACAAAAACTACATCGCTTGGTTACAGCAGCAAGATTGGCGTAAAGCTGAAACTTTCTGGACTCAGATGTTAAGTGGACTTCACAGAGCAACTAAGTTGGATGTAGAATCGGTAAGTAATTTGTCCAATCGTGTACGGGGATATGCCCAGGAGGAAATCTACCTTGGGGCAGATGCGACCTCAGTACTCAAGTCATTTGCAAGGCAGCATCATCTAACGCTCAATACCTTAATCCAGGGGGCTTGGGCTTTGTTGTTAAGCAGATACAGTGGTGAAGAAGATGTAATATTTGGGATAACTGTCTCCGGTCGTCCTGCACAACTACCAGGAGTTGAGACAATGGTGGGGTTATTAATTAATACACTACCGATGCGGGTGCAAGTTTCTCCCTATGTTCCCCTCGTATCTTGGCTTCAACAGTTACAACAACAACAAGCCCAGATGCTTGAATATCAGCACAGTTCATTGGTACAGATTCAAGAGTGGAGTGAGATACCACAAGGAACACCATTATTCAACAGCTTTGTCACCTTTGAAAATTACCCAGTTGATGTTTCCTTACGAGAGCAAAGCGGAAGTTTGAAAATGCTCAATGTCCGTTTCTTTTTTGAAACAAACTATCCCCTCAGCGTGACGGTAGAACCGGGTTCAGAATTGTTAATACGCATTGACTATTTTCCCAATAAATTTGATCCTGATACTATTAGACGGATATTAAAGCAGCTTCAATCTGTGTTAGAAAATATTCCCATGAATCCAGGGTATCCTCTATCGCATATTTCCCTAACTACTGAAACTACCGCAGTAGAAAGTCAACTGCTAGTTAACAGTTTCAATGCTGATTTGGAGTAAAAGAATTTAAGGAAGAGATTATGTGCGGTATTTGTGGATACTTTGATATTTCAAGACAGCGAGAAGCGGAAAAAAATATCCTCGAGGATATGGCTAATACCTTAATTTATAGAGGTCCGGATTCATCTGGGTATTTTATTGAAGATAATTTAGGGCTGGGTTTTCGCAGGTTAAGTTTAATTGATTTAGATGGTGGTAATCAACCACTATATAACGAAGATAAAACGATTGTATTAGTATGTAATGGAGAAATATATAATTATCGCGAATTAAAAAAGCAGTTAATTCAACAAGGTCATAAATTTCGCACAAATACAGATGTTGAAGTTTTGATTCATCTGTATGAAGAATATGGGTTAGATTTTTTAAATAAACTCAACGGTCAATTTGCTTTTGTACTTTATGATTCTCAAAAGCAACAATTATTTTTAGCTAGAGATCAAATGGGTATTTGTCCACTTTTCTACACGATTGTGGACAAATTTTTGATTTTTGGTTCGGAAATCAAGGCGATTTTAGCCCATCCTTTAGTTAAGCGTGAAGTAGATTTAGTTGGTTTAGATCAAATATTAACATTTCCCGGATTAGTCAGTCCGAGAACTATGTTTAAAAATATCAATAGTTTAAAAAGTGGTCATTATATTCTTATTCAAGATTCTCAGGTAAGAATTACAGAATATTGGGATTTAGATTATCCGAAAATTGGTGAAACTAACTATGGTCAACCAGAGAGCTATTATATCGAAAAATTACAACAGCTTATCATTCAATCCGTAAAGTATCGCTTGAATGCTGATGTTCCTGTTGGAGTTTATGTGAGTGGTGGTTTAGATTCTTCATTAATTGCTGCAATAGTTAATAAAATTCATCTTGAAAGCGATATACATTCTTTCTCGATTGGTTTCACAGATAAAGATATATGTGAGTCAAAATATCGCGAAATTCTGCTCGAAAAACTTAATTTTATTCATCACGAAATTTGTTTTGGATGGCATCAAATTAGTAGTAGTTTGGTTAAAGCTATTTATCATTCTGAATGTCCCCTGAAAGAAACTTATAATACAGCTTCATTAGCGCTTTCAAACTGTGCCAATAGTAAACAGATTAAAGCTGTTTTAACAGGTGAAGGAGCAGATGAGTTGTTTGCAGGTTATGTTGGCTATAGGTTTGAAGAATTACGAAATACCAACATCGGACAAAACCAAAATGATTATAGTTTAGAAACTATATTAGAAGATGAATTGAGGCAGAAAGTATGGGGAGATAAAAATATTTTTTATGAAAGAGATTTATACGCTTATCAAGAAACCAAATTAGCTTTGTATTCTCCAGAACTTAATGAAAGATTTAGTGAATTTGACTGTCTTAATTTTGAGTTAATTAACCAGGAAAAGCTCCAAGATAGACATTTTATTCATCAAAGGTCTTATCTTGATTTTAAATTAAGATTATCAGACCACTTGGTTGCCGACCATGGCGATCGCATGGCTTTAGCTAATTCTGTAGAAGCGCGATATCCATTTTTAGATATTAATTTGGTTGAATTTACTAGAGAAATACCACCATTCTTAAAATTAAATAAATTTCAAGAGAAATATATTCTTAAACAGGCAGCAAGAGATTTCCTTCCTGCACAAATAATTGATAGAGAAAAATTTGCTTTCCATGCACCAGGTAGTCCATATTTATTAAAACAAGATATTGAATATATTAATGATATATTATCAAGCGATTTGATTAAGAAGCAAGGCTATTTCAATCCAAGCACCATAGAAAACCTCAAAAAACGCTATTTACAAGATGACTTTCGATTAAATCTTCCTTTTGATATGGACTTGTTGATCGTACCCCTTACTTTCGGCATCTTCTTAGAAGAATTCAAAATGCCTGAACTCAACTAAAATGATTAAAATAGTTTGAATTAAAAGCATAAAAAGAGCAAAATGGCAAATAGTCAAAAAAGGGAAATATTAGGTATTTTAGGTGGTATGGGACCCTTAGCATCGGCCGAATTTTTGAAAACTATATATGAAAATAATATTTTAGGTCAACGCGAACAACAATCTCCTAAAATTATAGTTTATTCTGACCCAACTTTCCCCGATCGAACAGAGGCTTTGCTCAGGAGTGACTATGAAATTTTACTTCCTAATTTGATATCAGCTTTATATAAGTTATGTGAATTAGATGTTTCCAAGATTATTATTTGTTGTATAACATCTCACTATTTACTTCCCCAACTGCCCTATGAGCTAAGGGATAAAATTATTTCTCTAGTAGATATCATCTTAAAAAAAATTTTAGAAAGACAGAAAAAGCATCTATTAATTTGCTCAACAGGAGCGCACAAGCTAGAAATCTTTCAAAATCATATTCTTTGGCAATTTGCTCGATATTACATTATATTACCCGATGAAAAAGACCAAAATATTATTCATCAAATGATTTATTATTTAAAAGCTAACGGTGAATATCAAAAATGTATTCCTATATTAAATACTTTACAGGCTAAATATAATGTTCAATATATGATTGCAGGTTGTACAGAAATTCATTTACTAAATAAATATTTAAAACTAGTTAAAAGCGAACAAAACGAAAATATATTTTTAGATCCGTTAACGATAATTGCTGATGAATTATGGAGTATGTCTATTCTTCAAGAGTACACCGATTTACCAAATACTATTGCTGGTTTCAAGTTTCTATCTCAAATATTTTCACCATAAATTTATCTCAATAAATAGGCAAACATTATTAGAAAGCAGATGAATCATCCACCATTAATCCAAGATTGGTTTAGCCAAACTGCTGAAAAGTTTGGTAATAATACGGCTGTTAATTGCGGCGAACAAAAATTAACCTACAGCGAAATTGAAGCGCAATCAAATAAACTGGCAAATTTTCTGATTGAGCATGGAGCTACTAAAGGTTCGATTGTAGCTATTTTGGCTGAAGATACTATTAAATTTATTATTGCTATCCTTGGTATTTTAAAAGCAGGTTGTGTTTTTGTTCCGCTTGTTCCCAATTTACCCGAACATCGAATTAATACTATCGTTGCTGAAGTTTCGCCAAAATGGTTTGTCGTTGATGCAGTAGGATTCAAGAAAATTAGTCATGGGAGAACAGTTGAGTTTTCACAGTCGCCAGTCATTTGCTTGTCAGAAACTCAAACTTTTGAAAACTTTAATTCCTTTGATTACCATCTGAATGACTATGCAGAATATTCTAAAGTAGAAAAGCCATTTGTCCAATTAGAACCGGACGATATGTGCTATTTATATTTTACCTCCGGTTCAACGGGAAAGCCCAAAGGAATTGCAGGTCGTTTGAAAAGTATTAGCCATTTTATTAACTGGGAAATTAAAACATTTAATATTAAAGAATCTATCAGAGTTAGTCAATTAATAACTCCTGCTTTTGATGCTTTTTTAAGAGATATTTTTGTTCCTTTATGTTCTGGTGGTGTCGTTTGCATACCAGAAGAAATTGATACTATCCTTGATGCGAGAAAGTTAATCTCTTTCCTGGATAATCAACAAATTAATCTAATTCATTGCGTACCTTCTTTATTTCGTTCTATCTTGAACCAGGATTTAGATAAGAATCAATTTTGTGCTTTACAATATATTCTTTTGTCAGGAGAACCATTGCAACAAAACGATATCAGCCGATGGATGGATGTATATGGTGACAGAATTCAGTTAGTTAATCTTTATGGCGCTTCGGAAACGACAATGACGAAGTTCTTTTATTTCGTTAAACCAGAAGATACAAAACGGCAATCTATCCCCATTGGCAAACCAATGGATGGGGCTGCTGCAATAGTAGTGGACTCTCAAGGAAAAGTTTGTCCTTCCGGAATGGTAGGTGAAATTTATATTCGCACTCCTTATCGAACCTTGGGATATTATCAGCAACCTGAGTTAACTAGTAAAGTTTTTATTGCCAATCCTTTTAGTAATAACAAGAATGATATTATCTATAAAACTGGTGATTTAGGTCGAATTTTAGAAGATGGGAATTTTGAATGTTTAGGTCGCAAAGATAGGCAGGTCAAAATTAGAGGGATAAGAATAGAATTAGGGGAAATTGAAAATCATTTGCGATCGCATCGATCGGTTAAGGATATAGCTATCGTAGATAGAGATGATTCTAATGGTAATAAATATCTGTGTGCTTATGTTGTTCTCTTTGAAAAACTTCCCCCAGGAGAGTTGAAAGATTTTTTATTAGAATTCCTACCAGAATCAATGATTCCTTCCGTATTTGTGGTCATGGATGCTTTACCGAGAACCATCAGTGGAAAAATTGATAGACGCTCCCTCCCCGCACCTAACCGACAGCAAAACCGGACTTTTGTCCCACCTAAAACACCCGTTGAGGTACAGTTAGCACAAATTTGGATGCAAGTCCTCAATATCGATCGAGTTGGCTTAAACGATAATTTTTTTGAATTAGGTGGACACTCCCTCAACGCCACTCAGCTTGTATCCCGCGTCGGCAAAGCCTTCGGTGTGGAAATGCCCCTGCGAATCCTGTTCGAGTCACCAATATTAGCATCTCTTGTAGAAAGTCTTGAAACTCTGCGTTGGGCAAAAGAACAGCCTCAGGGAAAGCAGCATCAACTTCAAGGCACATTAGAGGAGGGAGAATTATGAGCACCGTCGGGTTTTTGTCTGAACTGCGTCGGCTCAATGTCAAGTTGTGGGTAGATGAGGTTAATGGAACTCCACCTCAAGAAGCTCGTCTCCGTTATAGCGCTCCCCAAGGAACGCTCACACCTACAATCAAGGCACAATTACGAGAACGTAAAGCGGAAATTGTTGAGTTTTTGTGTCAAACTAAAGCTCTTAGTACACCCCAATCATTGCTACCCACCTCACGGAATGCTAAACTTCCTCTCTCATACGCTCAACAACGATTGTGGTTTATCGATCGATTGAACCCTGATAGTTCGGTATATAACATTTGCGGAGCGTTGGAAATTCAGGGATTGCTCAACGTCGCAGCATTGGAAGAGAGCTTCAATCAAATTGTTCGCCGTCACGAAATCTGTAGAACTACCTTTAAAGTATTTAATGGGGAACCAATGCAAGTAATTGTTCCCGACTTCACTTTAAGGCTCAAACAGGTTAATATCACACATCTGCCAAAAAAGCATCTTTCTGCCGAGGTGACGCGACTAGCAACAGTCGAAGCTCAGCAACCTTTCGATTTATCTACAGCACCTTTGCTGCGGACGACTCTGCTGGAATTAGATGCAAGGCATTACGTGCTAATTTTAACCGTTCATCACATTATCTTTGATGCTTGGTCTATGGGTGTATTGATTGGGGAATTAGGGAAACTTTATGAGGCAAACTCTTGTGGTATAGCCCATAAACTTCCCGAACTACCCATCCAATATGCCGACTTTGCGGTTTGGCAGCGACAATGGTTACAAAATCGGGTGCTAACAAATCAGCTAGCTTATTGGAAAAAAAAGCTTTGTGGCAACTTGCCCTTGTTACAACTGCCCTCCTACCGTAAACTACCGCAGCCAAGTTACCGAGGAGCCAGACAAGAACTAATATTAAGCAAAACTTTAACCCAAGCACTAAAGGAACTGAGTCAACAACAAGGGGTGACTTTGTTCATGATGCTGCTGGCGGCATTCAAAACCTTACTTTACCGCTACACGGGTCAGGAAGATTTGCTGGTAGGCACCGCTACAGCAGGTCGCAATCAATCAGAATTAGAACCACTAATTGGCTGTTTTGTCAATACCGTGGTACTACGAACTGATCTTTCCGGAAACCCGAACTTTTTGACGCTGTTGGAACGAGTGCGGGAGGTGACTCTTGAAGCTTATGCCCACCAAGACTTGCCCTTTGAAAAGCTGGTGGAAGAATTACAGCCACAACGGGACTTAAATCACTCTCCACTATTCCAAATCGGTTTCGCTTTTTATAATGCTCCCAAAATAGAAGCTCAGCTTTCTAACTTGACTTTAAATTCTCTTGAAGTAGATAGCGGTACATCCAAATTAGATTTAACCATTAGTTTTAAAGAAACGGAAGCAGGATTAACAGGATGCATAGAGTATAAAAGCGAACTGTATGATGCTGCTACAATTACTCGGATGCAGGCTCATTTTCAAACCTTGTTAGAAGGAATTGTTGCCAATCCACAACAGCGATTGCATCAGTTGCCTTTATTGACTACAGCCGAGATTCAGCAGTATCTACAGTGGAATAATACTCAAACACAGTACCCTGCTGATTTTTGTGTTCATCAGCTATTTGAGGCTCAAGTTGAACGCTCCCCCAATGCAATTGCCCTAAGTTTTAATGACTCTACAATTACTTACCAGGAATTAAATATCCAAGCCTCACAGCTAGCTAATTACTTGCAATCGCTGGGTATAAAACCAGAAATACGGGTGGGAGTTTATATAGAGCGTTCGCCCTTAACAATTATCAGCATCTTAGCTATCTTCAAAGCAGGTGGTGTTTATGTACCACTTGATCCAACTTATCCTCAAGAACGTTTGGCTTTCATGATCGAAGATGCCCAACTTTCATTGTTGCTTACTCAGGAATCATTGGGGATTGAACCAGAAGAAAAAACGACTCTAGTATATCTGGATAGAGAATGGGAAAACATTGTCCAACACGACGATGCTAACCCCCGCCAAATTGTAACCCCCGATAATATAGCTTACATTATTTATACATCCGGCTCCACAGGCAAACCTAAAGGGGTGCTTTTAGAACACCGAGGACTATGCAACCTTGCTACAGCCCAGATGCAGGTTTTTGATGTCCGACATCATAGCCGCGTCCTCCAATTTGCTTCCCTCAGCTTCGATGCTTCTATCAGTGAAATTTTCATGACTTTAGTAGCAGGGGCAACCCTGTGTTTAGCAACCACTGATGACCTACTACCTGGTACAAAGTTACTACGATTGTTGCGCGATCGCCAGATTACAACCGTTACTTTACCACCATCGGTGCTAGCAGTACTACGGTCCTCAGAACTGCCAGATTTGCAGACAATCATCGTAGCTGGCGAAGCTTGTTCTGCCGATTTAGTAGCGCGTTGGGCTTGCTCCCGTCGCTTTTTCAATGCTTATGGACCAACTGAAGCAACCGTCTGCGCCACCATTGCTGAATGCAGTAAAGAGGATTTGCAGCCGCCTATTGGTCATCCGATTGCCAACACCCAAGTTTATATTTTAGATCGAACACTGCAACCCGTGCCCATCGGACTGCCAGGAGAATTATATATTGGTGGTATTGGAGTTGCTCGTGGTTATCTCAATCGTCCTAACTTAACCGCAGAGAAATTTATTAAAAATCCGTTTAATAATTCAAAATTTAATCGTCTGTATAAAACTGGAGACTTAGCTCGGTATCGCAATGATGGTAATATTGAGTTTCTCGGTCGCATTGACCATCAAGTAAAAATTCGTGGTTTCCGCATCGAGTTAGGGGAAGTTGAGACGGTATTGCGCCAGCATCCAGATGTACTTACTTGCGTCGTCACAGCCCACGAAGGCGGCTCTGGCAAGGGTTTAGTCGGTTATATTATCCCTGAAGGGGGCATCACAATTAATCGGCAACAACTAAAAGACTATCTTAAGGAGCACCTCCCAGATTATATGGTGCCTTACACCTTAATTGTCTTAGAAAAACTACCCCTGACACCCAATGGTAAGGTAGACCGCTCTGCTCTCCCCGCTCCGGAGCAAAGCTTGAAAGCAGAAACCAAAATTATACCCCGCGACAGCTTAGAATTAGAACTAGTAAGGGTTTGGGAGGAAGTTCTTAAAATTCATCCTATTGGTGTCACCGACAATTTCTTTGAGCTTGGCGGTCACTCCTTACTTGCGGTGCGGTTAATGGCTTTAATTCAGCAACAATTTGGGCGGGAACTACCTCTGTCAACTCTCTTCAAAAATGGAACAATCGAACAACTGGCAATTATTCTCCGTTCCAAAACACCCGTAGAAGCTTGGTCTCCCCTCGTAGCAGTTCAAACTCCAGGTTCAAAGCCACCTTTATTTTGTGTTCATCCAATTGGTGGAAATGTTTTGGGATATATTGCTTTAGGACGTTATCTGAGTCCAGAGCAACCACTTTATGCTTTGCAAGCTCCTGGAGTGGAGGGACAAATAAAGCCTTATACTCAAATTCCCGAGTTAGCAAAATTTTATATCGAAGCCCTGCAAACCGTTCAAGCATCGGGTCCATACTTTTTGGGAGGACACTCCTTTGGTGGACTTGTAGCTTTTGAAATGGCTCAACAACTTCATAGTTTGGGACAAGAGATAGGCTTGCTAGCGATAATGGATACACCAGCTCCCTATGCTGGGAAAGTGACCGAAACCATAGATGATGCTAGATGGTTGGTGAAGCGCTCCCAGGTACTAGAACGTTTTTTTGGTAAAAAACTTTCAGTTGAGTATACAGAACTTATTTGTTTAGAACCAGAAGCGCAACTTAACTACTTTTTAGAAAAATTGAGACGAGTTAATCTTATTCCTCCCGATGCTGGACATGATATGATTCGTTGCATTATTGAAGTTCAAAAAGCCAGTTACCAAGCCTTGATAAATTACGTACCCCATTGTTATCCAGGCAAAATAACTCTTCTGCGTACCTCCGAAGTGCTAGCTTCCGATGCTTCCGGTGTGTTTGCTCAAAACTTTCGCGAACCTGACTATTGCTGGGGTGAATTGACTACTCAACCGATAGAAATTCATCGGGTTCCCGGAGACCATGTAACAATGCTTGCCGAACCGCACGTCAAAGTGCTGGCTCAACGATTGAAATCTTGTCAAAAAAATAATTCAATATAAGCTCAAACAATGTCAATCGGGAATTTCAAACCCGAAAATTATATGACAAATAAAGATATAGTACAAATTGTTGCTCAAGCAACTTCATTATCAGAGCGTCTTAATAAACAGTCGGATTTAATTCACCAAAAGCAAACGAATCAAGAGCTATTAGAACATTGGTGTGAAGTTGTTGCACAAGGTGATTGGGAGAAATTTCACAAGCGCTTACAATGGGATAGTTTAGATATTAATACAGTTAGTTCAGTACTATCAACTATTCCTCTAACAGAATCCAAACCATTACCAACCTGGGCAGAAACTTTAACTCTTATTATTCAAATTGCGAGTCAATTTAATTTAGATGAAATAGATTCAAGCAGTAGTAAATTCCCAATAGATCCAGAAAAGCCATTACCATTTTCAGATTTATTGCTAAGTGCTGTTTTGGTCGGAAGACAGAAATTACAAACTTGTTTGGAGTCATTATCACCTTCTGGTTTAACTTTAAAACTACTTTCAGAAAAAGCTTACCTACAACTAGAACGTGGTTTACTACAAAGGTTGGTAAATCTCAGTGCTAAAACCCTACAATTTGAATTTAGTAATTTTCGTCCCCACAATTATAATCAACTCAACTTAATCCTCGAAAAATTAAATTTATCGGCACAGATACAATCAGATAATCCGAGTAATGAATATTATATTAATTTTGTTAAGAAACTTCTACAAGATGGGTTACTGGCATTTTTTCAAAAGTATCCCGTTTTGGGCAGACTAATCGCAACCACAATTGATTTCTGGGTAGAAGCAACGGTAGAATTTCTGCAACGCTTGCAAGCTGACAAAACAAAAATTGAGCGGATTTTAAATTTGATAGAAAATTCTTTAGGAAAGGTAACATTTATTTCTGGCTCTCTTTCCGACTACCATAATCGCGGTCGTTCTGTCTTAATTCTCACTTTTACATCTGGGCAAAAGCTAGTCTACAAACCCAAAAATTTAGGTTTAGATGCTGTTTATAACCAGTTGTTGGATTGGTGTAATCAACACAGTAAACTTTTACCTTTTAAAGTTATCAAACTGTTAGATTGCCATACTTATGGTTGGGTTCTTGATTATGTGGAACAACGACCCTGTGAGGATGAACAAGCAGCAAAGCGGTTTTACCAGCGTGCTGGTATGATGTTGTGCTTGCTGTATATTCTGGGAACAAATGATTGTCACTACGAGAATTTAATCGCTTGTGGAGAACACCCGATTCTAATTGATACGGAAACTCTATTGCATCCTCAAGCCCAGCCCATAGAAGGTTCGGTGCAATCTATAGAAGAAATGACTGACATCGAACGACAGTTTCAAAATTCAGTGCTACGGACTGGACTTTTACCCCGTTGGGATTTTAGCCCCGACGGGCGAATTGCTTATGACATAAGTGCTTTAGGCAGCGTTAACCCCCAGCAAGCACCTTGGCGATTGCTGCGCCCGAAAGCTGTAAACACGGACGAAATGCACTTGGCATATGAGAAAGTTAAGTTAGAATTACAGGCAAATGTGCCAATGTTACGTGAGGTTGCGCTCTCACCCAACGACTACCTAGAAGAAATAGTCGCAGGCTTTAGGCAAATGTATCAATTTTTGAGTACATACGGACAAGCATTGCTGAAAGAGGATGAATTTTTGAATGCACTAAAAGCACACCAGGTGCGGTTTATTTTTCGCGCTACCAAAGTTTATCAAGTCCTCTTAGAGAAAACGTTAGCACCACAATTCCTAGGTAATGCAGTTGAGCGTAGTATCGAATTAGATATTTTGAGTCAAACTTTTCTCACATCTAAGTATAAACCAAAGGCTTGGTCGATTTTGCGTTCGGAGCTCCAGGCAATGGAACAGCTAGATATCCCCTACTTTGGTACATCTTGTAGCTCTGATGCCCTAACGGTTGGGTTAAAAGAGCCGATTAAAAAATATTTTAAAGAACCCAGCTACAATAAATTTCTGACTCGGTTGCAAAACCTAAACGAAGCAGATTTAACTATGCAACTAGGGATTATTCGAGGTTCTTTCTATACTAGAGTTGCACAAACAAATGTATCTAAAGAATCATCAGCCCCCAACTCAACATCTTTCTTGACTGCCGATTTTTCACAAACTCCCCCTTTGAATTCTGCTCAACTGCTCCAAAAAGTTGACGCTATTGCTCGGGAAATCCAAGCAAGAAGTCTACGTGCTAATTCTGGTGATGTTAATTGGATTGGCTTTAGCTATGCTCAGAATGCCGAACGCTTCCAATTCGAGCCTTTGGGTTATAGTCTCTACGATGGTACTTGTGGTGTAGCTTTATTTCTAGCAGCAGTTGCCCATATCACAGGTAAAAACCATTGGAGCAACTTGGCTTTGGATGCACTACAGTCTTTACGGACATTATTACACACACCAAATGAATTATTAAAGCAAAAATTTGCTCAGAGAATAGGTATCGGTGCTGGCACGGGAATTGCTTCCATTATTTATTCATTGGTTAAAATTAGCCAATTTTTATCAAATACAGCACTGCTAAAGGATGCCCAGCTAGCTGCTAAATTAATTACACCAGAGTTAATTGCTGCCGACCAACAGTTAGACCTAATAGGGGGAGCAGCAGGAGCAATCTTAGGTTTATTGACACTTTATCAGAAAACAGGTGATTCAGTTGTTTTGGATAAAGCGATTCTGTGCGGTAAGCATTTGCTTTCCCATCGTCTTAGCGAACCAGAAAAACCCAGAGCATGGATAACCATAGCTCAAAAACCATTAACAGGTTTCTCTCATGGAGCAGCAGGGATTGCTTATGCTTTGTTGCGGCTTTATGCTGTTACCAAAGATCTAAATTATTTAAAAGCAGGTGAAGAGGGAATTGCTTACGAAGACAGCCTTTTCTCAAAGTCGGCACTTAATTGGCCCGACTTACGCCGCCAATCTGGGTTTATGGTTACTTGGTGTCATGGCGCTCCTGGTATTGTTTTATCACGGTTAGGTATTTTGTCAATATACCAAACAGATGAAATACGTCAAGACGTGGAAATAGGATTGCGGACGACTCAGAAGTACGGCTTGCAAGGTGTAGATCATCTCTGCTGTGGTAACTTTGGTCGTATAGAAGTCTTATTAGTAGCAGGGCTATATAGTTCTCAATTACTAGAAGTTGCTCAGAAAAAGGCTGCTTGGGTAGTAGCAAAAGCAGATAAAATAGGCACATATCAACTATTTGGTAACTTGCCAAACTCTTTATTCAATCCTGGTTTTTTCCAAGGTACGGCAGGGATTGGCTACCAGTTATTACGGTTAGCATACCCACAAGTATTACCATCCGTGTTGTTGTGGGATTAATTGTGCAAAGATGAACTTTATTCGAGTTTTCCCGGAGAATAATTCTGTTGTTCAAAGGCATTGAGCTCAGATGGGCGACGTGAAAGTTGTGCGTAGACGCTTTCTTCCTATTTACTGAGGAGTCGGATGTATAAGAGGTAATCGACCACGGGGTTCAAGTAGGTTGAATGACAACGCATTCCAATATTGAAGGAGTTGCGAGGATAAATCCGCTTAAACTCCAGCCGATTCAAGAAAAGTGAATCAACGGATATGAGCCATTATAATTAGGCAGCATTTATTACTTGGTCGTCCGACACTTCAAGTTCGGGTAGTAAGGAAGGAGCATTTTTACCATGACGTTGAGCATTTACAACATTCACGAAAATGAAAGCCCACGGTTTTTAATCGTGGGATGAAATTT